>NZ_AP014564.1:0-300000 GCF_002369955.1 Ichthyobacterium seriolicida | reverse complement strand
TAGAAGTGAAATAGAATTGTTTTATAACCTAGAAAATGGAAATAAAATAGGACTATCTTATTTTTGGAATTACACGAGTTATGATTCCAACAAACCCATAAAATACGATCCAGTAAAATACGCTCAGCACAGTTTGTTAATAAGCATTTATTTCTCTTTTATTTAAAAGTCTTAAATAGTAGATTATAGATTTAGGGCTTGAGAAGAGAACAATTAATAATTATATTTGCCCTCATTTTAATATGAGGAAATACACATCTGAATTCAAAAATAATCTCAAAATAGCATATCCAATCATAATAGGGCAACTTGGATATGTCATCCTATCTCTAACAGACAATCTGATGATAGGGCGTCTGGGAGCTGAAAACTTAGCTGCTTCATCCTTGGCTAATGGAGTGTTTTTAGCAGTATATGTATTTGGGCTGGGCGTATCCTCGGCAATTACTCCAATAGTAGCAGAATTCGATGGCAGAGGCTCTTTAAAAGAAGGGGCTAAGGTCTTTCAACACAGTTTAATATTAAATATTTTTTTAGCTCTATTTATGATTTCGGTGCTGTTGTGCTTAGTACCTATGTTAAAATATTTCGATCAACCAGAAAGAGTAATAGAACTGACGATTCCTTATTTGGTGATATTATCCATCTCCATTATGCCAATGATGATCTTTCAGACTTTAAAGCAGTTTGCAGAAGGTTTAGCAAATACTAAACCGGCTATGAATGCGAGTTTGGTAGGTAATTTGGCAAATATCATTTTTAATTATGGTCTGATTTTTGGAAATCTTGGAATGCCTGAATTAGGTATAGAAGGAGCCGGATATGGCACCCTAATAGCTAGAATATTCACCCTGGCATCTATGTTGATTATAATCTACAATCAAAAACATTTTAGATCATATACTGTTTTTATAACCTTTAGCACATACAGCAGAGATATATTTATCAGGATAATAAAAGTAGGCGTCCCCATAGGGTTACAAATGCTATTCGAAGTAGGCGCTTTTGCCAGCTGTACTTTCATAGCGGGATTTTTAGGAGCAAAATACATAGCCGCACACCAAATAGCTTTGAACTTGGCGTCTATAAGTTTTTTAGTAATAACAGGAGTTTCTGCAGCAGCTAGCATTAGAGTAGCTAATCAAAAAGGAAAGGATAACAAGTATTGTATGCGAATTATGGGTATGTCTTGTCTCTTGATGACATTTTTTCTAATGACCTTTTTCGCCTTAGTGTTTTTTATATTTAGGGATTTTCTGCCTATATTTTACATAGCTGATATTGAAGTTATCAAAATAGCATCTTCACTGCTGATAATAGTTGCTGTATTCCAAATTACAGATGGCTTACAAGTCGTTGCATTAGGAGCTTTAAGAGGTATGCAAGATGTCTTTATCCCTACTTGTTTTACATTCATAGCTTATTGGTTTATCACCATACCATTGGCCTATATTCTAGGGATTACTATGGGCTTTGGAATAGAAGGTATCTGGATCGCCATTAGCATAGGCTTAAGTATTTTAGCTATTGTATTTATACACCGATTTTATAAAATGACAACAAATGAACCAAGTGCCAAAGTTTTTGTTAGCTGATAACTCTAATTATCCAGATAGTATCTATGTGGTACATACAGAGTATCCTAGATTTATATATGACATATCTAATGATGAAATCATCTTGGACGATGACGATATAGAAGATGAGGATAAGGAAAATATCACCCAAGAGTTAAGCTCCTTGATAGAGGAGGCGCAAGCTTTTTACGATTCAGAAATGTCTGAATACGACAAGTGATTGAATTATTGGCATACTAATTGCTGTGTATTATACACATATTCATCTAAAACATGATCAAAACGATTGTATCTTTGTCAGATATGTCGATTGTGACAGCATAAAAAATTAATATGAATTTCGATAAAATAAGTTTTAGTCTTTCTGATGAAGACGTGAGTTTTATTCCCCTTATTGGTAATGGAGATGATGAGAGCACTAATATAGATAGCCTCCCTGAGAGTTTACCTATATTGCCGCTGCGAAATATGGTGTTATTCCCAAGTGTTATATCGCCTGTAACTGCAGGGAGAGATAAGTCTATTCAGTTGCTAGATGACGCCAATAAAGGTGAAAAATTCATAGGTGTAGTCGCACAGAGAAGTGTAGATATAACAAATCCTAATATTGAAGATTTGTATGAAGTAGGAGCTATTGCGAAAATCATCAAAATTTTTAAGATGCCAAACGGCAATACCACAGCTATACTTCAGGGAAGAAGAAGATTCAGGATAAAAAAAATATTGAGCAAAAAGCCTTATCTGCGAGCAGATATAGAAATTATAAAAGAGCCAGTATTTAAGAGGACCAAAGAATTTGTAGCAATGATAGATGCTATAAAAGATCTCTCCTTACAAGTTATAAGAGAAGACCCTAATATCCCTACTGAAGCCACCTTGACAGTAAAAAATATAGAGAATGATACTTTTTTGATAAATTTTATCACATCTAGTATAATAATGTCTGTATCTGAAAAGCAAAAATTCTTGGAAGAGTCTAATATAAGGACTCGTGCCATGAAGATAATGAAGACTTTAGATATTGAATTACAAAAGATAAAACTGAAAAATAAAATTCAGAAAAAAGTAAAGGTCGATTTAGATCAACAACATAAGGAATACTTACTTCATCAAGAGATGAAGACCATTCAAGAAGAGTTGGGGGTCCCTTCTTACGATTTAGAGATAGAAGAACTATCCAATAGAGCTAAAAAAAAGAAATGGAGCCCAAAAATAGAAGAGTTATTCGATAAAGAATTATCTAAATATCAGAGGATGAATCCACATATAAGTGAACATTCTATACAGAGAAATTATTTAGAGACTCTATTAGATCTCCCTTGGGAGAAATACTCAAAAGATAGCTTCAATCTATCTAAATCACAAAAGATATTAGATAAGAATCACTACGGCTTAGAAGATGTAAAAGATAGGATTATAGAATACATGGCAGTGATAAAATTAAAAGGAGATATGAGATCACCTATACTCTGTCTATATGGTCCTCCAGGTGTTGGAAAGACTTCTTTGGGTAAATCTGTAGCTACTGCTTTAGGAAGGAAATATGCCAGAATGTCTTTAGGTGGTCTAAGAGATGAGGCAGAGATAAGAGGACATAGGAAGACCTATATAGGAGCTATGCCAGGAAGAATAATTCAATCCATAAAAAAGGCTAAGACTTCAAACCCTGTATTTGTTTTAGACGAGATAGACAAATTATCCGCTAGCCATAACGGAGATCCCTCTTCTGCCTTATTAGAGGTTCTAGATCCAGAGCAAAACAGTGATTTTTACGATAATTTTTTAGAAGTAGGTTACGATTTATCTAAGGTTTTATTTATCGCTACGGCTAATGATTTATCTAGTATCCACCCTGCCCTTTTAGATAGGATGGAAATCATAGACGTAAACGGATATACTGTAGAAGAAAAAATAGAGATAGCAAAAAAACATTTACTTCCAAAACAGATAAAAGAGCACGGTCTTAAAAAGGGACAGCTAAATATAAAGGAAAAGGAATTTGAAGCTATTATCGATGGGTATACTAGGGAATCTGGAGTTAGAAACCTAGAGAAGAAAATAGCTAAAATAGCTCGTAGTATTGCAAAACACATAGCCTCTGATGAGGAGTATAATGTGAATGTATCTGTAGAGGATATAAATAAAATTTTAGGTCCTTCGAGTTTAAATAGAGATAAGTATCAAGATAATGAAATAGCTGGGGTAGTCACAGGGCTGACTTGGAGTTCGGTCGGAGGAGATATTCTATTTATAGAATCCAGTTTATCGAAAGGCAAAGGGAAGCTAAGCATTACTGGAAATTTAGGCGATGTTATGAAAGAATCTGCCACTATAGCTCTTCAATATATCAAATCAAACTCAGATAACTTTGGCATAGATTCAGAATTATTTTCCAAATACGATATACATATACATGTGCCAGAAGGAGCTATTCCTAAAGAGGGCCCTTCAGCAGGTATTACCTTATTGACATCTTTAATGTCTCTATTTTCTCAAAGAAAGGTCAAATCACAATTGGCCATGACTGGAGAAATTACCTTGAGAGGTAAGGTCTTACCAGTAGGAGGTATAAAAGAGAAGATTTTAGCAGCTAAAAGAGCTGGCATAAAAGATATTATACTTTGCAAAGACAATAAAAAAGATATAGAAAGAATAAAAGAATTCTATTTAAAGGGACTAAAATTTCACTATGTAGATGAAATGAGTGAAGTCATAGATATAGCCCTCTTGAAAAGAAAAGTTAAAAACGCCAAGGAGCTTTAGATAAAATAGTATCTCTGTAAGGAGATACTTATTCGTTTTTTAACTGCAAAGTGTCTTTTTTGAAAATATCTACTTTTGATTTTGGTCGCTCATTTTCTTTCCAAATGAAATTCCTCAATTTTCTAGCATTAATAGGAATTTTATCTATTGGGAATACTTTGCTGTCGACATCTTTTATATAGGATATACTCGATAGTTTATTCTCCTGAAAAGTAATATTTATATAGACCGAATTAGATTTGTCAACACCCAATAAATTCTCTTGTTCATCTTTCAAGTAATATAGAGATTGGCTATTTCCATCTATGAATAGTTTGTACAATTGATTATCTCTAAAACTTCCATACATGTTTTTCCCTTTTATTTGATTGAATCTATCATCCTCTTGTTTAGATACTATAAATGAATTTTCTAACATCTTTATTGAATCTAATTTATCTGTTTTTTCATCTATTTTAATAGATATTCTATCTGCGGTTAGTTGATATTCATCTGCCCATATCACCGGATCTACTTCCATGTTTAGAGTTCTATTACTCTCTCGAAAAGATACGGAATCACATTTACCCTGAAGATCATCTTTATAGAATTTAACATTATTAAAAGCCCTTAATAACTTATTTCCAATACTATCTCCTTTTACTATTATTTTGTCCGAATGCATAAAGAGAGAATCTTCTTTTAGAATAAACGTCACCATTGGGTTGATGGTAACCGCACAGGAATCTAATTTATTAAATACATCAACTCTTTCAGAATTTATTATCACAGAATTAATAGTGTCTATTATTTCTACATTCCCCATATAAGTAGAGTGTTCCGTCTCCCTATTATAGATGAGACTATCGGCCTCTAGAGTTCTATTATCGTATTTTAAAATTGGCCTTTTATCAAAAAAGGCTGTGTTTTCAGAAGTGTTATAAATGCCGTAAATAAAATTTATATCTCCGTCTTTATTCTCTATTTTCGATGGACCACAAACAGTTATATTCTTTTGTGCTATATCGTGATATACTGTGTCAGAATACATAGTATATCCATCATTATTTTTGAGTACTATATCTTTAAAAAACGCTATTTTTTTTCTTTCCATATAGTAGTACCCTTCTTTACTAACTAAAGTGTTTAAGCTATCTTTTAAATGACCGCCATTTAGATAAAAAGCCTCTTGTTTTTTTCTATCAAAAAAGAGAGAGTCTGTGGTTAATTCACTTAAGGTATGAGTTTTTAATTTTACGTTTTCATAGAGTTTGGCTAAAGATTTGTCTCCCTCGTAAAAAGCGTAATCGCTGTAAGCAAAGACAGAATCTCCTTGATTTATTACCACATTAGAAAAAGCTCTCATTATATTGCTTTTAGTGTCGAAATGAGCACTATCACAATCCATAATGGAGCCTTCATGAGAAAACTTTACATTACCTATTAGCCTTTGTATATCCAGATCTTTACTGCCTATCATGCTATCTGCATTCAGTAATAATATTTGTGATTTCGATTCAGAAATATTATTAGTCTTTGCAGGAATATTGCTCTGTGACAATAATATAAAAGGGCTAATACATAGGATGAAAAAAATATGATATTTCCTTGTAATACAAATCAGATGAGAATTTTTATTTTATTATTTTTTAAATCTCTTGATTTCTCCTGATTTAACTCTTAAAAAGTAAGATATCTTATCCCTATTTATTTCATTGGATAAGATAAGCAACCCAATAATATTTGGAACACTCATTAAAAGTTGTACTATATCAGAAAAGGCCAATACATACTTTATAGAAGAAGATGATCCTATCACTATAAATATCAAAAATATAGATTTATATATGGATTCAGAAACAACACCAGTTCCAAATAGATATGTCCATGCTTTTAACCCGTAGTACGACCAAGATATAGCGGTAGAGAATGCAAATAAAAATATTACTATAATCAGAGCATATGAAAACCAAGGAAACACACTTTCAAAGGCAGAAGATGTGAGTTCTACTCCTTCTAATCCTACGACCTCATGTCTGCCAGTTATGATTATAACCAAAGCTGTTGTAGTACATATAATTACTGTATCTATAAACGGCTCTAATAAAGCTACTACTCCTTCACTTACTGGCTCTTCTGTCTTTACAGCGGAATGTGCTATAGGAGCAGACCCTACCCCTGCTTCGTTAGAAAAAGCTGCCCTTTGAAATCCAACTACCATTACTCCGATAAACCCTCCTTTCATAGAGTCCGCATTGAATGCTTGTTCGAATATTAAAATGAAAGAACTCCATATATTATCATAGTGGGCTAGAATAATTACAAAAGATACCAGCATGTAGAAACCAGCCATAAAAGGAACTATTTTTTCAGTAACTTTTGCTATACTCTTTATTCCTCCTAAAATAACTACACCTATTAATAACGCCAATCCTATTCCAAAAACTACTCCATAATCTTCCATTTGAGGAAATTTATTTGCCAACTGGGCAAACGCCTGGTTAGCTTGAAACATATTTCCACCACCAAAAGATGTTATTACAGCCAGTATAGAAAATACTACGGCCATGGCTTTACCCGTTAAAGGGAAATTTCTATTCTCCAATCCCTTACTTATGTAATACATCGGCCCTCCATTCACTACTCCATCAGTAATAACCCTATATTTTACACCTAACATACATTCAGCAAATTTCAATGCCATACCTAACATACCCATTGCTATCATCCAAAATGTAGCTCCTGGCCCTCCTACAGATACAGCAATTGCAACCCCAGCTATGTTACCTAAACCTACAGTTCCAGATAAGGCAGTAGCTAGAGCCTGGAAAGGAGATACTTCACCTTTATCATCTGGATTTTCGTATTTTCCTCTCAATAAATCTAAAGCGTGTCTCATTCCACGCAAGTTTATGAAACCTAATCTAATAGTGAAAAATACCGCAGCAAATACCAACCATAAAAGAATAATAGGCACAACAGTTTTCTTTGCAAATCCAAAATTTTCGTGTTCTACTGAGCTTAAAACAGGAGATTTAAGTGTTAGTGATTTATCATTTAAGATTTTTTCAATTTCGTATAAATTTCCACCTAAAACTATATTGTCACCCTCGCTTAACTCTAGAAAGTTAGTGCCATTACCTTCTATTTCATGAGAATTAGCATTGGCATTAACCGTGCCTGAGAATATATTATCTATTACTACTTTTCCATGTTCATCGTAAACAATAGGATCGTATAACCCTAAAAAACTCAGAGGATCCCAAAAAAACACCTCCTGCATTACCTCTACTATAGGAGCAAATACGGATTCTATTTTGTCGCCTAAAGACTCCTCTTCTTTACTCTGTTGTGTATCAGATGTAACATCGTCTAATGATCCTTCACGGGTTTGTGTCTCAGAATGAGAACCATGATTGTTATCATCATCTGATGATATGGATTTGGTGTCGCTTTGTTCGAGAGTGTCTTCTAAGACTTCTGCGTTATTCTGTGCTAAGCTAAAGTTATGCGCAAAAGAAAAAAAAGCAACTATTAAGACAAGGAGGAGTGTTTTATTCATTTTTTTTATTACTAGAAAATTTAGTTGTAAATAATTATGGCAAATTTAACAATTACTTTTGTAAGTATTACAAATTATATTTTAAACTGATAAAATGCTGTCTCCCCATCAAATTAGACTGATTCATATTATAGACAAATCGTCCAGAATTAGTCTCACTATAGCTCGTATCATATTTGTCTGGATAGTTGTCAAATATGTTTACAACACCCAAAGTTAGATTTAGATTGCCTATCAACTCAAAATTAGCTTTGAAGTTAAAAAATACTTTTGGCGATAATTTAAATCTCGTTGTGCCATCGGGATGTTTCCAAGATACAGATCCCACATAGTTAGCATCAGCTGTAAGGCTTATGGGGTATAAATCGTATGTAATAGAAGCATTAGCCTTAGTGTTTGGCAAAGAATTTTCTATTCTACTTCTATCAGAATTATCAAAGAGTGCATTCTGTTGTGAAGAACTTTCTATAACCTCTGGTAATTTTACTTTTGTTACATCAGTTTTATTGAAGTTAAACCCTATCCTTCCATGAATACTACCCATTGTAAATGTTTTTCTATTTATAGATAGTACTACATCTACTCCTTTTGTTCTAGTCCTCAAAGCATTGAGAAAAAATTGAGCTGATTTTAAATTATATTCAATTAAATTATTTTTCAATACAGTGCCATTATCTACCTTCTCACTTTCTATAGTATTGGACATTATCACTCTATCCTTTAGATCTATCATGTAAGCATCTATTGTTAGGACAAACATATCAAATATTTTGAATCCGACTCCTAATGATAAGTTAACAGATTTTTCGGCAGTTAATTTAGGCACTCCTATCTTTCTTAAAAACTCATGCTCGGAGTCCAATTTAGAAATTTCAAATAATTTTTTATCTAGAAGAACTGTTGTGCTCGTCTGATAATGCTTTTGATGAAGTGTAGGTGCTCTAAAACCAGTACTAACCGCCCCTCTCAGTGCAATCTCATCTATGGGTTTATACCTAGTATTAAATTTCCAACTAAAATTATTTCCAAAGTCTGAATATTCTTCATATCTACCTGCGGCTCCAATTAATAAATTATCTGTTATATCTATCGTAGACTCTGCAAATATCCCAAAATTTGATCGGTGTTTGTTATAGTCCAATGAAATACCTTTAAAAGATTCAGCTCCAGAGGCTAAATACGATTCAGGATCCCCTTTTTCAGACAAATATTGTTCAAACCTCTGTTCCATTCCAATCAACAGCGAAATAGAATGGATATCCATTAAATCGTCATATACTCTAGAGAGAAGAGCATTGTTAACAATGTGATTAAACTCATGTGCTCCTATATAGAAATCAGTGGGACTCATCTTTTTTAAAGCATCATTATTATTATCAACTCCCAGTCCTACATTATAACTGTTAGTAATGTTATAATCTATTCTGTTTGCACCGTAAGTGCTACTCAAGTCTATATTCCATTCTTTATAAGTAGAGGATAAGCCTAGTGTCAATGTTTTATCAGATATTTTAGGTTCCATCATGGGATTAAAAAAGAATTTACCCTTGTAAGTATTTTCAAAGGCCTTGGATATGGCAGAATTCCAATATACAGTTCTAGTATACTGTGGAGAAGAACCGCTTCTAGCAGTATAAGTTCCAAAGGAATAAAGTTTTGTTTCGGAGGGTTTATCCAAAACATATCCCCCATTGAACACAAAACTTCCTGTCTCTTGACTCGCCATGCCCACTACACTTCCCGCTCTAGGAAAAAAATGGAACATACTCTCGCCTCTGTCGGTTATTTTATCTGGATCGAATTTCCCCTTTTTAGTATATTCTTCTTTAAGATTAGCAATAGCCTCTTTTCTCTTATCTGCTCCTAATCTATTTACTTCATTTTCCAGTTTTTCTTCGTAGTCTTTTAGGTAAAATTTGCCGAAATTTTCTCCAAAAATATCATACTCTAGATAAGGGTCTACATTTCCAGCCCTATTAGTCGCCCCTTGTCTCGACAAAAAAACGGAAAAATTAGTATAGAAATCCTCTGTGCTTTTACCAAAGCCTGCAGACAGAGTTTGATTTTCACCATCTCCCTCTGTAGTATTACTATAATCGGCTTTTACATATGGCCTTGTAGACTTTTTCAATATGATATTAATTACTCCTGATATAGCATCAGAACCGTATTGAGCTGCAGCGCCATCTCTTAAAACCTCAACCCTGTCTATAGCAGATGAAGGGATAGAACTCATGTCTACCCCTACTTCACTTTTACTAGAACCTTCATAAAAATCTACAAAAGCAGAATGATTCTTTCTCTTTCCATTGACCAATACTAGTACTCTAGATTGGAATAATCCCCTTAATCCAGCTGGGTTGTAAAAGGCTGTCGCATCAGATACAAAAGGCTGTATAGCGTGATATGAAGGCACAATTTTAGATAACTGCAAATCTAAAGATGGCGTTACAGATTCTACAACTTCAGACAATTTTAAATTATCTATAGGAACTGCAGCATTAATAAGAAGTTCTGGATTTAACTCTATCTCCTGTTAAAACCATCTCGTTTAATTCTATCACTTTATTCAAAATAATTTTAAGACTATCTAAATTTTTATCCATATCAAGCTCTTTAGATACCGCAGTGTACTCTTCATGGCTAAAGATTAATACTGTTTTTTCATCTGGGAGATCTTTCAAATAGAACATTCCATCTAAATCTGTGGTGGTTCCCATTTCAGTACCTTCTATATATACGGAAACCCCTAATATCGATTCTCCAGAGTCATCTGTCACAACTCCAGAGACAGATTTACTGTTCTGAGAATACGCACTCGAGGAAAATAAGACAATGCTTACTAAACCTAGAACCGTAGATACAAAAGCCTTTTTAAAAGATGATTTTATCATTATATAATTTTAAAAAAAATTAGTTTGATGTATTTATAATCTTAGCTGATTTAAGAGAATCTAATTATATCCTATAAACTGTACTTTAATCCAGCCAAGAATTGTCTACCCATTATATTAGCCTGTCCTGTATTATTTGTATACTTAAGCCTTCCTGCTAAACTATACCTATCATCCTTTTTCAATTCATCTGGATAAGTGTCTAATACATTTACAACCCCAACAGATAAGTTCAGATTATCTATCAATTCCCAATCTATATTAAGGTCAAAAAATACCTTTTGGGACATGGTATAGTCAAACTTGTCTCTATCTTTTGGGTAGTCCCAAGATACAGGCCCGACATAATTAGCATCAACAGTAAAACTCAAAGGGGATAATTCATATGTGAGAGATATATTCCCTTTAAAATTAGGAACAGAGGTCTCTATTCTACTTCTGTCAGACAAACTAAAAAACTCCATTTTATTTTCTGAATTTTCTATGACTTCTGGAAGCTTTTCTTTTACTATTCGAGTTCTATTAAAATTAAATCCTAATCTACCATAAATATTACCTATAGGTAACTTTTTTTTATTCATAGACATAACCAAATCTACACCAAAAGTCCTAGTATGCAAAGCATTCAAGAAAAATTGAGCTGAGGCTAGATCATATTCTTCTAAATATCTTTTTAAATCTGTTCCATCTTTCACAGCTTTACTACGTATTGTATTTGAGAACACTATTCTATCGTCTATATCTATCATATATCCATCGATTGTTAGAGTAAACACATCAGGTACTTTAAAGCCAGCACCCACTGATACATTCATAGATTTTTCAGGATTTAATCTTGGAATTCCTATTCTCTCCAAAAACATATGTTCTGTATTTAAACTAAATACATCGGTTAGCTGACCATCTAAGATTAGAGTTGTTCCTGCTTGATAGTATTTCTGATGAAGTGTAGGAGCCTTAAAACCAGTACTAAACGACCCTCTAAATGAAATCTCATCTATAGGCTTATATCTGGTGTTTGCCTTCCAGCTGAAATTATTCCCAAAGTCAGAGTAATTTTCATATCTTCCCGCAAATCCAATTAGAAAATCATCCGTTATATCTAAAGTAGATTCAGCGAATACTCCAAAATTAGACCTCTTTTTATTGAAGTCCAACATTATACCTCTATAAGATTCGGAGCCAGAGGCTATATAAGATTTTTTTTCTCCTTTTTCAGATAAATATTCTTCAAATCTTTGTTCCATCCCCATAGATACAGAAATAGAACTCATTCCTATTACGTCTTCAAATACTCTAGACAAAAGAAAATTATTTACAACATGATTGAATTCATTAGCGCCTATGTAGAAATTAGTAGGACTTATCTCTTCTTTTCCCGAAGGAGTTTCTAATCCTATATTATAACTATCTACAATGTTGTAGTCTACCCTATTTCCACCATAAGTGCTACTCAAATCTATATTCCAATTATTATAAGTAGAGGACAGTCCTAACGTAATGGTTTTATCAGATATGCCTGGAGTCATCATAGGATGAAAATAGTACTGATCTCTATAAGCATTATCAAATGCTCTCATTATGTTATCCTTCCAGTATCTGGTTCTAGCATATTGAGGAGCAGACCCGCTTCTGTACATATACGTTCCAAAAGAGTATAACTTAGTTTGAGAGGGTTTATCCAAAGTATATCCAAAATTAAATACAAAATTCCCTGTCTGTTGATTAGGAAGGCCTACTTTAAAACCTGCCTTAGGATTCTTTTTAAACATGTCTTTTCCATCATCTGTAATTTTTGTTTCGTCAAATTTTCCGTCTTTTGTATAAAATTCTTTTACATTCTTAATTGCTTGCTCTTTATTTTCTGAAGTGTCTCCCCCTAATTTGGCAATTTCTTCAGCTAGTTTTTCTCTATACCCTTTAAGATAAAAATTACCAAAGTTCGTCTCGAAAATATCGTATTCAAGATAAGGATCTACATCTCCAGCTCTATTAGTTAACTCTTGCTTTGAATATGCTACAGAAAAATTTGCATACATATTTGCTGTGCTCTTTCCAAATCCAGTAGAAAGCATTCTAGTTTGGCCGTCTCCCATTTGCGTAATCCCGTACTGCGCTTTTATATATGGCTTTGTAGATTTTTTTAACACTATGTTAATAACCCCAGACATAGCGTCAGAACCATATTGTGCAGCAGCTCCATCTCTCAATATTTCTACCCTTTCTATTGCAGATGAAGCTATAGAGTTCATGTCTACCCCTACTTCACTTCTACCAGGCCCTTCCATTGCGTCTATAAAAGCAGAGTGGTTTTTTCTCTTTCCATTTACTAATACTAACACTCTTGATTGAAACAATCCTCTAAGTCCTACTGGATTGTGAAAAGCTGTTGCATCAGCCACAAAGGTCTGTGTAGAAGTATATGAAGGAACTACTTTAGATAATTGCATATCTAGTGATGGCGTAGCTACTTCTCTAACTCCAGATAGAGATATATTATCTATGGGAACTGGGGCATTAAAAGCTGTTCTAGGCTTGGCTCTATCTCCAACCAAAACCATCTGTTCTAATTCTACGCCTTTTTCTAAGGTTATTTTAACTCCACTCAAATCGCCATTGAGGTCATACTCAACACCTTGGCTACTATACCCTACATAACTAAATACTAGTTTGACCTTTCCATTTGGGAGATCCTTTAGAGAAAAAATACCGTCTAAATCTGTAGTAGTGCCAATCGTGCCACCTTCTACTTTTACAGAAGCTCCAGATATCAATTCACCAGAATCGTCTGTAACAGTACCAGAAATAGAATTTTGAGAATACGCATTCGAATTAAGTAGTAAAGAAATGCCAGCGAGAATCAGCAGGCAGAAATGATAATGTTTTAAAGGTAATTTCATAAATATTCTTGTTTTTGTTATTGAACTGAGGTGGCTAAAATAGTTTTTTTTTCTATGTAAAAAAAATATTGAATTTTGTTAAAAGTTAGAGTGTTAGTTCCTTATGTGAAATATCACTTTAAAATAAGACAGTACTACCAATAAAGTTAATCGTGAAATATTTTTTAAATAGACGTTTTATTTCTATAGCCTCAACAGTCGGATTTCATATTATATTGTTAGTGTTTTTAGGTTTATGCTCTATAACTTCTGAAAGAAAAGAATTATTATCTTTTTTAACAGTAGAGTTCAAAGATGAAAATACACTAAATAGCCAAGAAAAACAAGATGACAGTAAAACGGACAAAAGTGAACTAAACAATATGAGTAGCATTGAATCTGAATCTAACTCAGACAGACCATCTAGTTTAGATATAGATGATTTTTCCGTAGAAAAATTTAGAAACTCATTGAAAACCATTGAGAGAATGAACGATATAAAAGACAGAGATAAAGATTTATTCGACGATGAAATAATTCAAAGAGATATAGAACACACGGAAGTAAATGATGAACATCTAACACAAGACTTGGATACTACAGAAGATTTAAATCAATATTACACGGGAGAGAGCACTATAAATTTTAGCTTAAAAGACAGATATCAGAAAAAAATACTCAATCCAATATACAAGTGCATAGAACAAGGGTTCGTAGTCATAGATATAAAAGTCGATAGATTGGGAGAGGTAATCGAAGTGAGTTTTAATAAAAAAAAGAGTACCACTCTAGATAAATGCCTAATAGATACAGCCCTGTCTTATGCTAAAAAATCTAGTTTTAACAGAGATGACAACGCTTTAGAATATCAAAATGGCTTTATATCTTTTTTATTTTCTAAGTGAAAATGATATTTTTTTGACACTATCGCTTAAAACCTGAGTTCGATTAATAATCACTTAGGGTAATTAAATAAAAACAATGGAATTAGAGTAAAAGGATATAAGCAAAGATTTAAGAAAAAATCTATTTGAAAAAGGCGTAGAATTGATTACCTCAGTTAAAAATAACATGAAAAATGCCCTCATGCCAATGATTGATAAACTATTACTCAGAAAGAGATCAATCATAGAAACCATCAATGATCAGCTTAAAAATATTTGTCAAATAGAACATTCTATACATAGAAGTTTTGCTAATTTTCTTAACCAATATTATTTCTGGACTTATCGCTTACAGCTTTTCGCCTAAAAAGACCTCTGTCAAATACCCAATCGTCGGTAATGCTCGTCTTAATTCGTTTTATTAATCGAACTCAGGTTAAGAGTTATTTATTTTCAAATGAATATTAATCAAATCTAGGTTTAGATAAAAAAACTATTATTTGTCATCCAAAAAATAAAAAGCTCCTTTGTGTTTGATTTTTAAATTCTAATATTTTTTCAAAAAAAATCTTTGAAGATTAGGATAAGTTTATAATTTGCTCGAGTTTATTTAAGGCATAGGTCTTCCCCACTTTTTAAAAACTATTAAAAAAACAAATTAAGTATGAGTGATAATACATCTCTTTCAACTATTAAAAAAATATTTCTATCGCTATTAGTGTCGATGATTACTATTACTAGTTATTCTCAGTATAAGATAAACGGAATAATTCAAGATAATGATAAATTACCTTTGGAATATACAGAGGTAATACTCCAGACTTTAGACTCTGTAGCAATAAAATCTAAACTTACAGACAAGAAAGGATATTTCATCATAGATGATATAAATAAGGGAGAATATGAACTGATTATAAGGTATTTTTCTGAGAATATTCACAATCAAATTATTTCAGTTGAGAGAGATTTAGACCTAAAAACTATATATGTAAATCCAGATGTGTCTCTTAAAGAAATCGTTCTAGAAGCCAAAAACCCTGTAATAGAGAAAAAACCAGATAGACTAATATTAAATGTAGACAACTCAGTGGCAGCAACTGGAAGAAATGCCTTAGAAGTACTGAAAATAACTCCTAGACTAAAAGTAGAAAACGATAAAATATCTATGATAGGAAAAGAAGGCATGTCAGTTATGATTAATGGCAGAATAGTCCAATTCTCTGGAGAAGAGCTGTCTAACTATCTAATGACACTTAATTCAGAAGACTTGAAGAAAATAGAAGTTATACCAAATCCTCCTGCTAAATACAGTGCAGAAGGAAATAGCGGGCTGATAAATATAGTCACTAAAAAATCTATAATAGATCAATGGAATGCTTCACTAAATGGATCCTATTTACAGAGAATATCTCCCTCTGGGAGAGGAGGAGCTAGTTTTAATTTCAAAAAAGGAGATTTAGAGATAACTAGCAGTATAGGTTATTCTTATGACGTAGTTGTACGCGGAGAGAACTCTCAAATTAATTATACTGAATCAATATGGAAAACGAAGAATAAAAGAGAGAGAACTATGAATTTTATTTATCCTAGATTAGGCTTGGAGTATAAGATAAATGATAAATTATCAACTGGTTTTAATTATAATTTTTTTTTCGCAAAATTATTTATAGATGAAAATAATAATTCCACCGCAGGCTATAATACCCCTTCTCCAATTGATCACGAGACAATAGCCAAGAGTGATCTGAAAATTGGACAAAATACCTTAAACTATCATATTATATATGATATAGACACTATAGGTAGAAAATTGTCTTTAGATTTTGATTTGTTGGATTACAATCTTAAACTAGAACGGAATTTAGGTATTAAAAGGTTTATTCCAAGTAAGGAATCTAAAAAGAAGGTGCTCAATAAACACGATAAAGACAAAAATTATGGGGCTCAAGATGTAGATAATTATTCTGTGAATCTAGATATGGAGCATCCTACAGAATTTGCTAATTACAATTATGGAGGGAGAGTTGTTTTTACCGAGACTAATAGTCCAAATGAATATTATGATATTATAAATGGAGAAAAAAAATTAAATGCCAATAGTAATGAGTTTAATTATAAAGAGAACAATCAAGCGATATATTTTAGCGCACAAAAGAACATTTCAGAAGAATTTCAAGTTAAATTAGGGATGCGATATGAATTCACTCAAACTAAAGGCTATTCAAAAACCCTTGATAAAACTCATAAAACTAATTATTCAAAACTATTTCCTACCGTATACTTGTCCTATAATCTACATAACAACCATACCTTTAGCATAAATTATGGCAAAAGAATAGAAAGACCTGCTTATTGGCATTTAAACCCTTTTATTTGGGAAACAACTAAAAATGTATATGTTAGAGGTAATCAATATTTACGACCTTCTTTTACCGATAATGTTGAACTGGAATATACTTATAAAGGAATAAGCATCACTACTTTATCCTACTCTTATACTGATGATGGCTTTGGACAAATCGGTAAAACCGATAACTCTACCAATAAAATAGAGAACATACATTTAAATTTTTATAAGAAAAAAAATTTTGGCATCAATCAGACTCTTATTTACAATCTTACAGGGTGGTGGAATTTAAATGCTACTGCTAATGTATATTATCAATATACCGATTCTAAAGTTGAATTACTCCCAAAAAACCTAAATGGGTTGAATAGTTATTTTAAATTATCTAACAATTTTATTCTGACCTCTGATAGGACTTTATCAGCCAATCTGAACTTTGTATATGTGCCAGCTGGTATTTATGAATTAAAAAATATTGACTCCTATAATAGTTTAAACCTATCCCTAAGATGGTTATTATTAGATAATAATCTAACTCTTAGCTTAAATGCAAATGATATATTTAATTCTTCTATAATTAACTCTGTTTCTATTTATGATGGTATAGAGTCTTCTTATGAGATATATAGAGACAACCAGTTTATAATGGTAGGTGTAAGCTATAGGTTTGGAGATATTTTTACTTCTAGCAGAGCTAGAAGTAAAAATACAGAAGAACAAAAGAGAATTTCTATGTAAGAACTTTAAAATTAATGATGCTTGAGTTAAAATATTGCTATAAACCTGAGTTCGATTAATAATTTGCCTAATAAAAATGCTTAAAAAAAACCTTGGATTGAAGAGACTAAGATTTGTGATAAATTTTATGTTTTTGTACAAAAAGTGTCAAGTTTCCACTAAATCGCCTCATAAGCATACAAAAAGACTCCAACAACTATACCAGTAATCTCTTAATCTTCAATAAATTCAAAAGGTTCAAGCTTTTTTATTAATCGAACTCAGGTTTAAAGTGTGTAAATAAAAAATGACATATTTTTTCGTTTTTATTCATAATCGAACTCTTTTGTTAAAAATAGTTAAAAATTGATTCAGGATTATTCCTGAATTCTGTATAGGTATAGACTATTTTTTTGTAACCTCCCTAAGAACTAAAAAAAGTAGAGTTTATAATATATTCATCCGTTGGGAAGGATAATTTATTTTTGGTATACTTCCTGATTTCTCCATTAAGATTTTCAATTTCTCCTTATAAAATCTTCTCAATACCACGTTATAAATATCTTTTAGAAACGAAATCAGATCCTCTTCTGTTTTGAATTGTTTTTAGAAATACACCCCTTAATAATGATTCTTTTTTCATGTATAAAGTATTTTAAATAATACATCTAGGATTGAAAATCTAAAATATAACTTTACACACTTTGTGGGATAGTGTTGAAAAAGGGTTAACTTATCTCAAAGTTAATTAAATCAAAATCAGGCTAAATAATTAAGTATCTCTCAGAGTAAATTTACTTCCCAAATAGACTTTTCTAACCATCTCGTCTTCAGCCAACTCTTTTGCAGTTCCGTATTTTAGGATACTTCCATCAAATAAGAGATAGGTTCTGTCAGTTATGGCTAGAGTCTCTTGTACATTGTGGTCTGTTATGAGTATCCCTATGTTTTTTTTCTTAAGAGTGGATATAATATTTTGAATGTCTTCTACAGCTATGGGATCTACGCCCGCAAAAGGTTCATCTAAAAGAATAAATTTGGGATCCACAGCTAGACAACGAGCTATCTCAGTTCTCCTTCTCTCTCCTCCAGATAGGAGATCTCCATTGCTCTTTCTTATATGAGATAAATTAAACTCCTCTAAGAGTTCATCTACTTTTTTCAATTGTTCTTTTTTGGAGAGCTTAGTCATTTGCAGTACAGATAAAATATTGTCTTCTACACTTAGTTTTCTAAATACAGAAGCCTCTTGTGGTAGATAGCCTATACCTCTTTTTGCCCTTTTGTACATGGGATATTTAGATATATCTTCATCATCTAGATATACAGAACCTTTATTGGGTTTTACAAAGCCTACTATTATATAAAAAGATGTAGTCTTGCCCGCTCCATTAGGCCCTAATAATCCCACTATTTCACCTTGTCGTACCTCTATAGAAACCCCTCTGACTACTTGTTTATCTCCATAAAACTTTATTATATCGTTGGCTCTTAAAATCATATTTCTCTAGTTTAAAAATTACTTATTCCCCTTATGTAACAGACGTGTTACTCTTATAGCCGTGTCTAAAAAAACAATCTTAGGGTTAGCATTTCTCTCTATATGATATATACTTTCACTGAAATATTTTAAAAAGTCTTCTATATTATCAGAAGTTATAAACTTGCAAAAGTTGCTAAAATTAAAACTTTTTCTCTCTAGTCTAATCAGCACAAAATCTTTGACATTGTAGTTATTTAACATAGCTTGTCTGAATACCTCTATGCAAAACGATAAAAAACTCTTGATGACTTCTCGGTTGTAATCACAAATTTTGTTGGTTAAAGTTATCAAAGCGTAAATATCAGTTTTGATAGCTGATCGAACCATAGTGATAAATAAATCTTCAAATTCTCCATTAATGGCATTTACATCTAATAGTTTCATAGCTTTATTCCAATTGCCCTCGGATTGATGGGCAATATGTGTGGAGCTATTTAGATCTAAATTGTATTCATCTGATAATTTCTTAGATATGAGTTGCTGTGGTATAGGTTTAAAATAAACGCTTTGCAACCTAGAACGCAAAGTGGGGATGATATTATTTTCATTTTCTGTTACAAATATGAAAAGTGTCTTTGGAGTCGGCTCCTCTATTATTTTCAGCAATTTATTCGACGCTACTAAATTTATTTTTTCAGCCATCCACACTATGATAACTTTATAACCTCCCTCGAAAGATTTTAAACTAGATATATCTATTAATCTCTTTACATCATCTACATTTATCTGTCCTTGCACGTTTTCTATACATATGTGCTCATACCAATCTAATAAACTCCCATACGTATTCTTTCTTAGAAATATTCTCCAATCTTCCAAAAACAAATCGCTGATAGGATTTTTAATTTTGGTAGTTTTTGCTGTGGGGAACACAAAGTGTAAATCAGGATGTGTCAACTTATTTAGTCTCTCTTTACAAGATTTTATTTTATCCTCTTGTGTATACCTAGAAAGCAAGACCGCGTTAGCATAGGCTACGGCCATTGGGAGGGTTCCAACCCCTTGTTTACCTATAAATAATTGAGAATGACTAATCCTATTATTATCTATAGTTTTTTGTAGAGACTCGATTATCTCTTTTTGACCTACAATATTTGAAAAAGCTGTATTCATCATTTATCAATGGCTTCTCTCTATGACGTAATTTACCATTAGTTCTAAAGAATCTCTAGAATCATTTTTATCAAACTGATTTAATATTTTCAAAGATTTATCTCTGTATTCTTCCATTTTGGAAATTGTGTATTCCACACCTCCATTTCCCTTTATAAATTCTATGGCTTGGTTGACTTTATTTTTATCTTTATTGTGCTTTTTGATAATATCGCTCAGCCATTTTCTCTTATCCTTTTCGCAGTTATTTAGAGTGTAAATAAGAGGTAGGGTCATCTTCTGTTCTTTGATATCTATTCCTATAGGTTTCCCTGTAATGCCAGTTTTTTTATAATCGAAAAGATCGTCTTTCATTTGAAAAGCTATCCCTACGTATTCTCCAAATAGTTTTATCTTTTCCAAGTCTGTTTCATTACACCTTGCCGAACTGGCTCCCATGGCACAACAGGCACTTATAAGTGAAGCTGTTTTTTGTTTGATAACATCGTAATAAGTACCTTCAGAAGTGTCGAATCTCTTGGATTTATCCATTTGAAGGAGTTCTCCTTCGCTCATATCTTTCACTGCTTTAGATATAAAACCTAAAATTTCATAATCTTTGAAATCTATAGCTGTGACTAATCCTTTGGACAATAAATAATCGCCCACTAATATTGCTATCTTATTCTTCCACAGGGAATTTATAGAAAAACAACCTCGCCGCATATTACTGTTGTCTATTACGTCATCGTGTATCAAAGTGGCTGTGTGTAAAATCTCTACCAAGCAAGCAGCTCTATAGGTTTTTTCGTTTATCTCTCCAAACATCTTTGCCGAAAGGAAAACCAACATGGGGCGCATCTGTTTACCCTTTCGTCTAATTATAAAGTGCATGATTTTATCCAATAGAGGAACTTTACTGCTCATAACCTCTCTGAATTTTTTTTCAAAAACTCTCATTTCCTCTCTTATAGGAATAGATATTTTCTTTGAGTTATAAGGCATATAAAGTCATTTTGTCTTTTGGAAGATTATTGCCCTATAGAGATGATAGGACTTTCAACTATATTACTTCTGTTGTGGTTCTTATCTAGAAGCTGAATTCTAAACTTTATTTGCGCTGGTAGAGGAAAATCTGTAACAGGTATAACTATATCGTGTATTACAGTCCCTATTTGTGTGTTATGTTTGCCTTTTACGTGGTGAATACGAGCGTAAAATCTCTTTTTTTTATCACCCTTTTCCTCTTGAAATTTTCCGTCTTTTTTAATAAAATAATCTATAAGTAAATTGTGATAATACACACTAGACTTGTCAAAGGGAGGTTTATTATCATTTTTTTCAAACCCTCCATCTCCATCTACAAATTCTATATTCACTCTGTATATGTATATATCATTGCCAAGTGCATCTTTTTGACCTTTTATAACCTCTCCAGACAAAAAAGATATTTCAGGTTCATCAGGATAAGATTTCACACAATTATAAAATCCTAATATCAATAGTGATAGTAATGTTTTTAGTAGCCTATACTTCATACTATTATCACTTGTTTTTTATGCCAAAAGTACTATTTTTTAAATACAGAGTTTTGTGCCTTGAGCTATGTATTTATTTTATGTTTAAAATATTTTTCTAACTTGACCGTTCTCTAAAATAGATTAGAGATAACAACATTTAAATAACATTAACAATCAAATAAAACTAACTATGCTGTATTATGCCATCTCAACATGTGTTTTCGTAATTGCTATTTTATCCTTAATATTTTTCATAGTTAAACAGCAGACTGCTGTCGTCATAGAACGTTTTGGACGTTTTAACAATGTATATCAATCTGGATTACGTATGAGAATACCTTTAATAGATCAAATTGTAGGGAGGGTGAGTTTAAAGATTCAACAATTGGATGTCGTAGTAGAGACTAAAACAAAAGACGATGTGTTTATTAGCATAAAAGTATCTGTGCAGTACAAAGTAATTAAAGACAAGGTCGAAGATGCTTTTTATAAACTGGATTATCCACAAGATCAGATTACTTCTTATGTTTTTGATGTGGTGCGTGCCGAGGTTCCAAAAATGATTCTAGACGATGTATTCTTACGTAAAGATAATATTGCTATCGCTGTAAAGTCTGAATTGAATGATTCTATGATGGAATACGGTTATGATATAATTAAAACTCTAGTAACGGATATAGATCCAGATGCGCAAGTAAAAGCAGCGATGAATAGGATTAATGCTGCTGATAGAGAAAAGACTGCAGCTCAATACGAAGGAGATGCGCAGCGTATTTTAATAGTAGAAAAGGCAAAAGCTGAAGCCGAGAGCAAGCGTTTACAAGGCAAGGGTATTGCAGATCAACGTCGTGAAATAGCTAGAGGTCTAGAAGAGTCTGTTGAGGTATTGAATAGGGTTGGCATTAACTCTCAAGAGGCTTCTGCGCTTATTGTGGTGACACAACACTATGATACATTACAGTCTATAGGCCATGATACCAACAGCAATTTAATACTATTGCCTAATTCTCCACAAGCAGGAAGTAATATGCTAAATGATATGGTCGCTAGTTTTACCGCTAGCAATCAGATTGGTGAAGCGATGAAAAAAAACAGAAATGAAATAGAAAAAGAATAACATTGTTCTTTTTAAGCCTTAGTTATTTCTTGTAAATTTATTATAGTTAATTTTTAACTTGTCGGTTCAAATCTGAATTGTGTTTTTTTGTGTTAGCTGTATTAAAGGATTTATTCTATTTATTTTATCCTTCCGTTTGTTTGTGTTGTGAAAGATTATTAACTGATAATGAGAGCGTTATTTGTGTGTTTTGTAGGAATGATATTCCTCAAACTAACTTTCACCTTATGAAATATAATCTCGTTGAATCTATTTTCTACGGCAGAGTTAAAATAGAAAGAGCTACTTCTTTTCTGTTATTTAAGAAAAAGGGCTTAGTGCAAAACTTACTTCATCAATTAAAATATAAAAATCACCCTGAAATCGCTTATATCCTAGGTAATTGGGCATATAGAGAGCTAGGCAAAACAGATTTTTTCGATGAATGTGACATAGTTATACCCGTTCCTCTACATAAAAAGAAGCAGAGAAAAAGAGGGTATAATCAAATTCACCTCTTTGCTAAGGCCATATCAGAAAATTTAAAAATCGACTTGTCTCTTTACAATCTAGTGATGAAATATCAAAAAGATACTCAGACAGAAAAAAGTCGTTTCGATCGTTGGGAAGGTGTAAAGAATGTGTTTTATTTATCAAAACCACAGGAAGTAGAAAATAAACACATATTGATAGTAGACGACGTGATAACTACAGGAGCCACAATAGAGGCTTGTATAAAAGCCATTAAAAGTGACGTTAAGGAGGTAAAAATAAGTGTACTCACAATTGCATTTGCAAGTTAAGTTTCTAAACACTATCCTGAAAAACGTGTAAGGTTTTAAAATATGTCATTTTTTATTTACACACTTTAAGGGATGGTGTCTTTAAAAGGAAACTAAAATGTAGTGACTAAATACCAAGAATTAAAAAACCGCCTCGTTTAATTAATGAGACGGCTTCATTTACACACTCTAAGCGATAGTGTCTTATTTCCTTAAATGAATCAAAAAAATCCCCTCAAGAGTTATCTTGAACTTTAAAAAACTCTTAATATAATGGTTGCCAAAACACAGAGAATACGTTTTATGGGAGCTTCTAAAATGCAGCCACAAAATAAACCTAGTTGACTTTAATAATAAACTAATTTAATAAGAGCTTAAAAAGCTCTGTTGGATTTTCTAAGTTTTTGTTGTTTTGCCAAAATCTTCTTATCGCCTTTGGTTAGAATATTTGATTTACTTAACATCTCAATTAGGACATCTAACTTTTCTTCATTAGCAGAAAGCTTTTCCTTAAGAATAATATTTTCGTCTATTAGAGCATCATTGTGTTTTTTTAATTCTACCACACTATCGTAAATAGCTTGTGTGGCTGAGATATTCAATGTAGTGAGCCCATCATAGTCTACTGATCTTAACCCAGATTATTCATAGTTACCCTTTAAATATTGCGCATAAAGTGTTAATTTTAAGGCATTAAAGTCCAAAGAAACATACTTTAATATAGCCCAAAAATGAGGAATAAAAACACATTATTTTATAGAGGGAAAACTTCTGTTGAGTTAACTTTTTCATCATCAGAAATTAGCTCTGATGGATCTTTAATCATGCTTGAAAAACTAGAAAGAGATCATAGATTGATTCATTATTACAGTAAACTTTTGCCTGATACTCGAGACTCTAGATTTATTACTTATACCAGAAAGCAACAGTTAAAACAAAGGGTTTATATGATCATGTTAGGCTATGAAGACGCCAATGATGTTAATCATTTACATAACGATCCTTTATTCAAAGATGTTCTTCAAGGTGATTTGGCTTCTCAACCTACTATATCAAGATTTGAGAATAGCTTTGACAAACAAGCCTGTTTTTTAAGTTTTGTGATGCGTGGTTATACAAATATGTTTCAAGTTTATCTGATCGTAAGAGAATAGTTATTGACGTAGATTCAACTGATGATCCAACTCATGGCAGTCAACAATTGTCAATGTTTAACGGTTATTATAGTCAATTCATGTACAATGAACTATTTTTTCATGATGGAAAAACAGGACAGATTATCCTTCCTGTACTCCGCCCAGGAAATAGTCATTCTAATAAATGGTATGTGAGTATTTTAAAGCGAATAATTATCAAAATACGTGAGAGTCACCCAGAGATGGAAATAATTATTAGAAGTGATAGCGGCTTTAGTTGCGCTCCTTTTTACCAATTAGTAGATGATTTTGATTTACTATATGTGACAGGCATAGCGAGCAATGAAGTTTTAAAAAGAAAGGTATCTTGGTCAAAAAATGCTGTAAAAAAAATGTATTTAGATCAGGGAGAGAAGCACCAACATTTTATGAGTTTTACGTACAAAGCCAAGAGTTGGCACAAGCCTCAACAGTGCTATTCTAAAGTTGAGAGTACAGGATTAGGGATGAACATAAGGCATTTTTCTAGTAATCTTCCCCAAAAGGATGCTAGAGAAATTTACTTTGACTTTTATGTGAAAAGAGGTGATTCAAGTGAAAATAGAATAAAAGAAGTTAAAAATATGTGTTTTTCTGATCGTTTGTCAAATCATAGTTTTCTTGCTAATTTTTTTCGACTTATGATGAGTAGTCTTGCCTATGAAATGTTTTTATTACTGAAACAGAAGATAAAGAAAACAAGATTTGAAGTAGCAAAAAAATGGTTAATCAGTTCGATTAGAACCTATCTTCTCAAGGTAGGAGCAACGATTAAAATTACCAAAAGGCGAATCTATTATCAGCTATCTAAATCTTTTGTTTACAAGGGTTTATTTCGGGAAATTATTACCCAGTAACGGTTGTTTATTTGTGAAATGAACAACCTTGGGATAGTTACGCCTTGTCGTTAAAAAACCATGTAAAAACACTAAAAAAGAGCATTGTCATCCTAAAAAAAGGTGCAAAAAAACGACAAAGAAGATGAGTTCTCTTCGATTAGTAAAAAAGTTAAGGAAAAAATATCACGTCTAATCTATTTTAGTATGACTATGAATAATGCGGGTTAAATCATCTACTTGCTTACCGTATACAAATACTTTATTTAAAGATGAATCACTTCCTAAATCTACCACAAAAGTATTATCGTTTTTTATCTCTTTTACTTTAACTAAACTCTCTTTGTTATCATCTAAAACTAATTTTACCATGTCTCCCTTAGAAAAACCGTGAGATTTCTTTGTAGTAATTAATGTCATGTTATTAATAGTTTCTACCGAACTCGATGATTCATAGACGCTAGGAATTACACCACTGTTCTTTCCTACAATATTTGGAACTATACCTTCTATCTGCTGAGCTATTACTTTTTTAAAATGCTGATTACCCATTTTATTAGTATCTCTCATAGTGTAATCCGTGATTTCTATATCTAAAAGTTTTTTAAGATCTGATTCTTTATCTGAAATGCCTATTATGCTCTTGATACGTTTATCAGAAGTGAGTTTTACGCCATTTGCATAAACAGTTCCTAGTAAGAAAATACCGTCATTATTAGTATTGCCAATGGTTATAGTATTATCCCCATGTCCTATAACGTCATTACCTATAACTATCTCATTAAAGCTGTTATCTGCTTTCGCTCTAGCATAGTTTCCTATGAAAATAGAATTATTTGATGTCTGGAGTCTTGGCCCTTTGCTAATAATACCAGCCTCAAATCCTATACCTATATTACGACTACCTGTAATCACAGTATGTAAAGTCCCTAGCCCTATAGCTATATTATAATCCCCTGTAGTCATATCATGTAAAGGATGTACACCTATTCCTATATTTTTTATTCCACGTACTAAATTGCGTAAAGAAGATTTTCCAATAGAAGTATTCATAGAACCTGCAGTGTTATTAGCGAGAGAATATGCGCCAATAGAAGTATTATCATTACCTATAGTATTATTTTCCAAACTTTTAAAGCCAAAAGCCGTATTCCGATAGCCAGTGGTTATGGCATCACCAGAGTTTATACCTAAAAAACTGTTTTCTATACCACTATAGAGACTAGCACTAACAGTACCTCCACTAGTTCCATTACTGCCCTTTCCTGACCATTTAGTTATTAGATTATTATTCCCTACTTTTCGCAGGGTATCAAAACCAATATCTTCCCAATTAGGATCAGAAGGTGGGGTAGGGGTGGTGCTAGTGATAGTGATAGCAGATCTAGTTCTCTTATAAAAAACCCCATCGTAAAGAACTACATCACCTATATTATAAGTAAACCCTATCATCATTTTACTTCTTTTGTTAAAACCTGCACTGTGCAATATGCCTCCTAAATGAGTAGATGTAATACTACCTTCCTTACCTATGACTACCGTATTGTTTCCTTTTCCTGTAGCGCCATTACCTATAACTATCTCATTAAGGCTGTTATTTGCTTTCGCTTTAACGTTATCTCCTATGAAAATAGAATTATTTGATTTCTTGAGAGCTGTTGATCCGTTAGCAATATAATAACCAGCATCACTTCCCATAGCTATATTTTTACTCCCTGTAGTCACATTATATAAAGCATTTGCTCCTATAGCTGTATTTTCACTTCCTGTAGTTATTTTATGTAAAGTAAATGATCCTATAGCTATATTTTTATTCCCTGTAGTTATACTATATAGAGGATGTGAGCCTATTCCTACATTTTTTGTTCCATCTACTAATTTGTATAAAGAAGCGTATCCAATTGAAGTATTCCTTTCACCTGTAGTGTTATAAGCCAGAGAATATGCGCCAATAGAGGTGTTTCTAGAACCTTTAGTATTATCTCTAAAACTTTCAAAGCCAAAAGCCGTATTCTGAGCGCCAGTGGTTATGGCATTACCAGAGCTTATACCTAATAAAATATTTTCTTTACCAGTGCCTGCGCTAGTTCCATTACTGCCCTTTCCTGACCATTTAGTTATGAGATTGTTTTTTTTATCCTCTACCTTGATGAGAGTATTAGTCTTATTTATTTTTTCATCAAGCTTTTTACCCATTTTAGCTGACAATACTTTATTAGGATTATCAGTCCTTAAATCATCTGCTATTTTGTTCTCATGAATCCTCTTTTCCAGACCTTCAGCTAACTCTCTTCCCTTATTAGCTGATAATGCTTTTTTCTTATCAATAGACGTTAATTCATCTAATACCTCTACTTTAAAACTGGAATCTAACTTATTGTCTATTTCTTCTTTAAGGGCTTTTCCTTGCGCTGCCGATAATACCTTTTTAGCATCATCAGTGATTAAATTATCTGCTATTTTGTTTTCATTAATCCTCTTTTCCAAACCTTCAGCTAACTCTCTTCCCTTATTAGCTGATAATGCTTTTTTCTTATCAATAGACGTTAATTCATCTAATACCTCTACTTTAAAACTGGAATCTAACTTATTGTCTATTTCTTCTTTAAGGGCTTTCCCTTGCGCTGCCGATAATACCTTTGTAGCATCATCAGTGATTAAATCATCCGCTATCTTGTTCTCATGAATCCTCTTTTCCAAACCTTCAGCTAACTCTCTTCCCTTATTAGCTGATAATGCTTTTTTCTCATCAATAGACGTTAATTCATCTAATACCTCTACTTTAAAACTGGAATCTAACTTATTGTCTATTTCTTCCTTAAGGGCTTTTCCTTGCGCTGCCGATAATACCTTTTTAGCATCATCTGTGATTAAATCATCCGCTATCTTGTTTTCATTAATCCTCTTTTCCAAACCTTCAGCTAACTCTCTTCCTTTATTAGCTGATAATGCTTTACTCGCATCAATAGAGGTTAAGTCGTCTAATACTTCTACTCTAAAACTCGAATCTAACGTATTGACTATTTCTGTTTTATTAGGATTTAAATTATTTTCGGCCGAGGTTTCCCTAGCAGTGTAAGCATATATAGCATAAGGAACACTAAGTAACTCACTTTTTTTGTGCACATCGTATTGTCCATTATTATTAAGATCTAAATCTACCTTAACCTTATGAGGGACTTCCCAATCTAGATCTGTCAATTTAATATCTTTATATTCGGAAAGTTTATTCCCTTCTCCTATTTTTAAAGATGCCACACCTTCTTTATTAGTTTTTACTCTATGAGATTCGCTATATGTGACTTTCTCATTACCTGAAACATCATTAACAAATAAGGATATACGCACATTTACAGGGGCCTCCCTTAATAAATTTCCTTCATTATCTCTTATCAAGGTCTGGTAACTTAACCTATCAGGAAAGGTTTGAGAAAGCAATGATACACTAGCTAATAGTGACAAAAAAAATGACGTAAAAAAAATATTTTTCTTCATATAAGGTTGATGTTTAGGATTAAAAAACTAAGCTGTCTAGTTCTGTTTGAGTTATGTTTGACTACGAAATAAGCCGATTAAACTACTAGATAGTAAAAAGTAAAAACCCGACAAATATACAGTTTTTTTTAGAATACTCTAGTTGATGAGACATGTCAGATACAATAACATTAGTTTAAAAGCCTAATTTTTCAGCATTTTAAGTAATTACTAATCATATTTAGATTGTTTGCCAAAACTCAAATTAAAAAATTACTATTATCTTAGCTGAGATATTCATTTTTCCTGCAAATGGCAGGAGAATTAGACTGAAATTTAGGGTTAATAGTTTTGGTACTGTGTGGTTCAAACGATTGACATTTATTGTAATTAATTATCGATTATTAGAGTTATGAAGACATTTTCTTTCATTTTTATAAGGAGTATTTTTTCTTTTGTATTGTTATCTGTGTTTTTTTCTTCTTGTTTCAAGGAAAAAAAGGTAGATCCCGACCTTAACTCAAATCTGAGTTCAGAGAATAAGATTATATCATTCGAATTGATTAATTCTGATAATGAAGATAAAAATCTTAGAGCAGATATTCCTGGTATCGTTGTAGATAGTGATTTTACAGTATCGTTAAAAGTTCCCTCAGATGCAATTTTTGAAGGATTAAAAGTCAAGGTAGTCGTTTCAGAAAATGCTAGTATTTCTCCAGAAAATGGATCAGAAGTTACTTTTGATCTAGTAAGCGGTTCTAATCCTGAAGTTTATACAAAAGTATTTAAGGTAACAGCCCAAGACGGTAGCGTTCAAGATTATGCAGTTAATATAACTAAATCCTTATTTAGTGACCGTTCGATTACAAGTTTTGTATTAGAAAAATCTAAGAATGTGGGCAAGATTTTTTCAGATAGAATCGGACTTATAGATGAAAATGCTACTCCTCCAACTATAATCTTGCAAGTTTCTGATGCTGCAACTTTAACTGATCTAAAACCTACAATAGTTAAATCAGGGAATAGTGTTAGCCCAGACAATGAGGTAGCTGTTTCTTTTACTAATAATTCTGCTACAGATTACAAAGTGACTTCTGGGGATGGTCAAGAGAAAATATATAAGGTTACAGTAATTCAGTCTTTATCTTCTAATAATAAAATTTCTGAATTTGCATTTACAAAAGATAACGCCAATAATACTGGATTAAAATTAAGTAGGTCTTCAACTGGGACTAGGGCTAGTGACGTTATAATTAGTGATAGTAGTGATGGCAGAACAGGAACTATAGCAGTAAAAGCATCAAGTACAGCAACTATAACAGAACTGCTTCCTAACATAACAAAGCATGAAAGAGCTACCATAAGTCCAGCTATTTCAGCTTATGATTATAGCAATTCTAAGGTTTATACTGTAACAGCTCAGGATGGTCAAACAAGAGATTATACTGTATCTGTTTCTAAAAGTCTTTCTAATGACAAGAATATGACTTCTTTTATATTTGAGCATGCTAAAAATACAGAAAAGAGCCTTAATAGTAAGGATTATTCAGCAGGAACTATAAATTCTACTCCAGATAGTGATGTAGATATAAATATTAATCTTCCATATACGGTTTCAAATTTAAATGGTCTAAAACCTACTATAGCACTAAGTCATGATGCTATAGTAAATCCAGAAAGTGAAACGCCACAAGATTTCATTAGAGGTACAGCAAAGAGATATGTGGTAACAGCACAAGATGGAACTACTAAAAATTACGATATAACTATTCCTGTATTACAAACAGGAGTAGAGATTACTTCTTTAAAAATTAAACAGTCAGATCATAGTAGTGATTCTAAGGTGAGGTTTGCTCCAGGAGTGACAGAGGTAGAAGGTGATATATCAAATACTGGTGATACTTATAAAGTAGATATAATATTAGATGGAGATGATGACGCTAGTGTAACCCTAAAACCTGAAATAACATTATCTGCAGGCGCTTCAGTAGATCCTACTTCTGGAACAGGGATGGAGTTTACATATGGTACAGCTCAAACTTACACTGTAACAGCTGAAAACGGTAGCACCAGAGCATATAGTATAACTGTAAAATCTTCTAATTCTAAATTAAAATCTTTTGGGTTTAAAACTACAACTGGAAATAATAGTGGCACTGGTAAAATTGTAAAAGATATATCAGGGGTTATAAATCACACTACTAAAACAGTAACGGTGAAGGTCCCACATAATGCAGAGCTCAATGCTTTAACTCCTGAAGTATTAGGGAATAAGGGCTCTACAGTTACACTTAAAACAGGAGGAGGATCTGCTAATACAGCGCAAGATTTTAGTAGTCAAAAAACTTATACAGTTACTGCTCAAGATGGAAAAAGCACTACTGATTATACCGTAAATGTTAGTAACTATGCTGAACCTCGAATAGAGACGTTTAAATTTAGTGCTACTACTAACTCTGGCAAAAAACTTGGAGGGGAGGATATCATAGGTGTCATTAATCATAATTCTGGAGATACACCAGGAGAGATAATTCTTAAAGTTCCTCATGATGCAGAGATTAGTGATTTAACTCCTGAAGTGGTTGCAGCGACTACACCTTCTGGCATTGAAGTATATAAAGAAAGTACTGGCACTCAGAACGCTAATTCTAGCAATGACTTTTCTAGTTCTGACAGCTCTCCTAAGAAATACAGCGCAGTAGATCCTGCTGGAGGCAGAAAAACATATAATGTGAAAGTTTTTAAAGCTCCAGCTATAACAGAATTTAAGTTTACTAGTAGTGCTAATGGATCAGCTAGTTTTCCTAGTGGAACAACTGAATATACAGGCATTGTCACTGATAACAGTTTGACAGCTGGAACTATAACAGTCACAATTGATAATACCGTTACTTTAACATCACTAAAGCCTGATATTACTGTTTCTAATGGGACAGTTTCTCCTACAGATTCTGAATCAAAGGATTTTAGTTCAGAAACTACTTATACCGTGATGCATTCTAATGATTCAAATTTTACCAAAACATATACAGTTAGTGTGAATAAATCACTAAAACCTTAAATTTTATATAGGGGCTGGCAAAGAAGATTAATTTATTGGAACAAGACAATTTAATTAACTCACTTTAGAAGAACTTATTTTAAGTGAATATTACTCCATCTCCGTTAAAAATTATTTTAACTCAAAACACATAGATTTAGTAGCTTTGACAGCAGATTAGGATCAATCTAGAAATCATGCCAAGTATCGAAAAGATTCAAAAGGTTTAAGTGTCCTCATCAAATATGATTAGTTGTATGGGGTTTCATAACAACAGTTATGATTATATAAAGAAACTTTCTAATAATCATTGTTGCTTAACCTACAAGGTTCGTGATTGCTGTTCCGATTTGTTTGTTTACACATTTAACGTTCAAAATAAACTTTTTTTGAACGCATATTAAGTGTATAAAAGAATTTGAATAACTAGTGTTTTATTTTAAAATCTCTAAATAAAAAGTGCAAGAGATTAATGTTCTCAGTAATTAAAAATTATATTCCAGTATTTTTGTTCTTTATAATAGTGTTATTTTCTTGTCGTAAGGAGCAACAGGAATTGATTTTAACTGAAAATCACATTATCAGTAGTTACGAAGATTTATTTAATTCATTTTGGACTACCATAGATAGAAACTATAATTATTTCAATGAAGAAAAAATTAATTGGAATGATATTCACAAGAGATATATAGATAGATTTAGAGATTTAAAAACATTTAACAAAAGATTTGCTGATAAGGATTTAGCTATAAGAGAGATGAATTTAGCATCCAAATATTTCTCTGATATTTTATCGAAAATGTTAGACAATCACCTCTACATCAGGGTGACTTTTCCTTTCCCTCATGCAAATATAACTGTAACTAGAGAGTTTAGCACACGTACTAAAGCTAGGATAGGTGTAGATGGTAAATTTAGTCAATTTTTAATTAGAAAGAATATCGTCATAGATAAAGAGAAAGCTATAAATGAAGCATCTAAGCTATTCGTAGAAAATACTTCAGTAAAGAGAAAGGTTAAATTTGGATCTGCAGGTAGCAATAAATCTATAACTGACTTATACATTTTAGGCATGTTGAAAAATATGAGAGACAGCACATTGTATTTTGCACTTAATGAGTTTAAATTATCAGAAAAAGCAATAATATTTGCCGACATAGCTTTTCCAATTATACCTCGGCCAAAAAAAATATATTCAACGTACGACGATCGATTTGTAAATCTCCCAGAATCTATAGCAGATAATTTTAAGATAGGGCTACATGACATAGATGATCTAATATGTAATGGAATAGATAGGATAAGGGAATCTAATGAGTATAAAAATATTCTAAATCACAGAGAAAAATTTATTAAAACAGAAATAATGGACTGTTTGAGTGTTGAAAGAGATTTGATTTTATTTGAAGCCTTATTCAAGCAACTGAGCAAAGATATACTTGTCAAAGTAGTCACGTATATGGAATACTATAGTAAGAGGATGCCTTCGGCTTTATTTACAGATATATTAGATCCATTGATAAACAAAGTAAATAAGATGAGGGATGATTATGCTAATATTTCATCCAAGGTTAAGGATTGTCATCTTTATGAGTTATTTTTTAATAAGTTGGGAAATGGCTCTATAAAAAAAATCATTATAGACTTAAGGGATAATCTCGGAGGTGATGCTTCAGATAGGAAGCACCTTATTGATAGATTAATAACAAAGAAAAATCTCTACGGTTATGAAAGGACTAAAGAAGGCAATGGCAGATTTAACTATATTCCTTGGGTTCCAGTATATACAAGTACTCATCCTTTTGGACTTAAATCTCCCATTCCAGTAGTTATATTAATGGATGAAAGATCAGCTAGTATGTCTGAAGTGCTTACAATTATGTTAAAAACTCAAGGTAAAGTTAAAGTTATAGGAGATTACAGTGGTGGAGCATTTGCTGGATTATCTAGTGATAAAGATTTATTTAATGGAGGTTTAATAGGGGGAAATGAATACTTGTATTTTTATATGCCAGTAATGGCTTTCAAAGATAAAGACAACAATGTATTAGAGGGCAAGGGCGTTAGGCCAGATATTTTTGTTATACCTACCGAAGATGATATTTTAAACAATAGAGATCCAGCATTGCAAAGAGCCATTGAAGAAATAGATAAGATGAATTAACAGATATTTTAGTTTTTTCATTTTTTTAAAGATAAGAGGCTATACATTGTGTAAGTTTTTATTCTAAAGTATGTCAATTTGATATATTTGTAACCCTTTTTTTTTACTCTTAAAGATGAAAATATCATATGATTGGTTGAGAGATTATCTAGAGATAGATGATACTATAGAACATGTATGTAAATTACTTACAGATATAGGTTTAGAGGTAGAGGCAACAGAAGTATTTGAAACTGTAAAGGGTGGATTGAGAGGTGTAGTAGTCGGAGAGGTTTTAAGTTGTCGGAAGCATCCCAATGCTGAAAAACTAAATATCACAAGTGTAGATGTAGGTAATGAGAGTGTTTTAGAAATCGTGTGTGGAGCTGCTAATGTAGAGGCGGGGCAAAAGGTTCCAGTCGCTTTAGTTGGGACTGTTCTCTACGGTGACAATGGAGAAGAATTCGAAATAAAGAGAAGAAAGATAAGGGGTTTGGATTCCAATGGCATGATCTGTGCTGAAGATGAAATAGGTATTAGTAGTGAAAAATCTCATGGCATTATGGTCTTAGATAAAGACCTTCCCGTTGGAATGCCTGCTTCAGAAGTTTTCAATGTAAAGAGTGATTATATAATAGAGATAGGCCTAACTCCTAACAGGGCTGATGCCATGAGTCACTTTGGGGTGGCACGTGATATTAAAGCTGCATATGAACGTTTGAATAAAAACTTTATTTGGAATTCTAATAAGGCGATAGACAATTTTAGTATTAGTTCTAAAGATAAAGACTGTATTTCTGTAAAGGTAGAAGATGAAGTATTAGCACCTCGTTATGCAGGCCTGAGTATATCTAATTTAAAAATAATGCCTTCTCCAAAATGGCTTCAAGACAGATTGATTAGTATAGGAGTCTCTCCTGTAAACAATGTTGTAGACATAACAAATTATATTTCACACGATTTAGGCCAACCACTTCACGCTTTCGACTTAGATCAGATAAGAGGAGGAATAGTTGTAAGGAGGGCTTCTAAAGGCGAAAAGATCACAACTTTAGATGAAATAGAAAGAGAACTGCATACTGATGATTTAGTTATTTGCGATTCTGAAAAGCCCATGTGTATAGCTGGCGTTTTAGGAGGAAAACTCTCAGGAGTCTCTAACAATACTGATAAAATATTTTTAGAGAGCGCTTATTTCAATCCTGTATCTATAAGAAAAACATCTAAGAGGCACAGTATAAATACTCAATCATCTTTTAAATTCGAAAGAGGTATAGATCCAAATCTATGTCTTTATGCACTCAAAAAAGCTGCTCTTTTAATATGTGAAATTGCAGGAGGAGAAATATCTTCAGATATTTTTGACAACTATCCCAACCCTATAAAGGCTTCTGTTATAGATTTTTCTATAGATAGAGCCCAACGCATTATAGGAAAAGAGATGTCGTCGTCTGAGATAAAATCAATACTAAAGAGCCTAGAGATAGAGATAATTTCTGAGAACAAAAATTCCCTTAACATACAGGTGCCAGCCTATAGGGTTGATGTAGAAAGGGAAATAGATGTAATAGAAGACGTATTGAGAATTTACGGTTATGACAATATAGAGCCATCTGAGAAAGTCAGTATTCCTATTATCAGTAATGATAAAAAGAACTGTCCAGAAAAAATCACAGGAATTATAGCAGATTATATCTCTTATAATGGCTTTAATGAAATCATGACAAATTCTTTAACTAAGGAATCCTACACTACTGCATCAAACTCCTTGAAAGAGAATGAATACGTTAAAATATTAAACCCTTTGAGTAGTGATTTATCCCTAATGAGGCAAACCATGTTATTTGGAGGCTTGGAAGTGATTAGTTTTAATATAAATAGAAAAGAGACAGATCTCAAATTATTTGAATTTGGAAATGTATACCGTCAAGTAGGCGAAGATTATATAGAGAAAAAACAACTTAGTCTATTTGTAACTGGAAAGAGAGGCTCAGATAATTGGATAAAGAAATACCAAGATGTAGATTTGTTTTATTCAAAGGGAATATTGGAAAATATTCTAAATAAGTTGGGGATTAAAGACACAGAATATGTGCCTGTAAAAAACGATCTTTTCTCAGAGGGTTTAGGTATTGAATTAGATGGTAAAACAATAGCTTCTATGGGATGGGTAAGTTCTAATATCCTAAAAAGGGCTAATGTAAAGCAAGGAGTTATTTTCATTGATTTTTATTGGGATGAAATATTAGAATCTTTGAGAGAAGATAATATAAAACACGAGGATATGGCAAAATATCCTAAGGTGAGAAGAGACCTTTCATTGCTTTTAGATGAGGGGGTGTCGTATCAGCAAATACTCAAAGCTAGCACTCGTGCTGAGTTAAAAATCCTAAAAGAAGTAGATTTATTCGATGTGTATCAAGGAGAAAATCTACCTAAAGGCAAGAAGTCTTATTCTATAAGTTTTGTATTACAAGACCAAGACAAAACTCTTACTGATAAGAGAATAGAAAAGACCATGAATAAAATACAATCCGCTTTAGAACTCCAATTTGGAGCAACACTTAGATAATTCTTTTATGGTAAAATATATTGTTTGCAACTTCAATAAGTTATCGATTTCATTTTCCTTGGGAAGGGTTTTGTCTCTATTGGTGATCTCTTTTATATTATCTGCATGTGAGGAAAATATAGATATAATGCATTTATATGAAGGAGATGTATTCGGCACTACTTACAGCATTAAATATACGGCTCGAGAAGACCAGGACTATAAAACCGATATAGATAGTCTGTTTAAGGTTATAAACAAATCCATGTCTACTTATTCAGCAGATTCTGATATATCAAAGATAAATGATGGGAAGGTTGTGTATATAGATGAGATGTTTGAAGAGGTTTTTTTTAAATCTAAAGAAATATACAATAAGACAGAGGGTTATTTTGATCCTACTGTATATGTTTTAGAAAAAATGGGCAATGCTGATTCCGAGAAGGATTTACAAGAGCTTAGAAATTTAGTGGGCTTTGGTAAATTAAAATTGATAGATGGATATATCTATAAAGACGATCCAGATGTAATTTTTACTTTTAATGCTATAGCCAAAGGGTATGCTATAGACCTTGTGGGTAGGCTTTTAGATAAAAAAGGCTCTCAAAACTATTTGATAGAGATAGGAGGAGAGATATTAGTAAAGGGCAAAAAGATAGATGGTAAAAAATGGATGGTAGGCATAGAGTCTCCAAGAATGGATTTAGACAGACAAATAGCTGAATATTTAGTTATGGAAGATCAAGCCGTAGCCACTTCTGGAAACTATAGAAAATACACAATAGATAAACAGACTAATAAGAAACGCGTTCACATAATAAATCCTATTTCAGGAGAAGACCAAGAGAGCGATATTATAAGTGCCTCGGTGGTATCTAAGAGTTGTATGATAGCAGATGCTTATGCTACAGCGTTTATGGCTATGGGTTTTGATAAATCTATATCTCATTTAAAAGAGTCTCGTGAGGATATAAGTGTTTATTTTATCTACATAGACAGCGAGGGTAATGAGAAAACCTACATAAGTGAAAACTTAAAAAAACAAATAATAAGATTCTTATAATAAGAGGAATACTTACAATATTTTATAGATTATATGAAAGATAATAGTAGTGATAAGGGGAAGATTCGTTTAAATAAATTTATAGCCCACTCGGGGGTTTGTTCCAGGCGGGAGGCTGATATGCATATCAAAATAGGTCAGGTCAAGGTAAATGGCAAGGTCATAAGTGAAATGGGTTATAAAGTAAATCCTACTGATAAAGTTCATTTTGGGGATAAGCCTATAACTTTTGATAAGTTAGTTTATATATTGTTGAACAAGCCTAAGAATTTCATAACCACTACTAAAGATCCAAGAGATAGAAAAACGGTTTTAGACCTTGTGAAAAATGCTACTCCATCTAGGGTTTACCCCGTGGGTCGTTTGGATAGAATGACAACAGGAGTTCTATTAATTACAAATGATGGAGATATTTCTAAAAAGTTGACTCATCCATCTCATAGAGTAAAAAAGATATATCACGTTTCATTGGACAAAAAGTTCAGTATGTCTGATTTAGAAAAGGTTTACAAGGGGATAAAATTAGAAGATGGCCTTGCTGTGGTAGATAAGATATCTTATATAAAAGACGCTCCAAAAACGGAGGTAGGCATAGAGATACATATTGGAAAAAACAGAATAGTAAGAAGAATCTTTGAACATCTAGGTTATAGTGTCATTAAGTTAGACAGGGTATTTTTCGCTGGTTTTACAAAAAAAAATCTAAAAAGAGGGGAATGGAGATTTTTAGAAAATAAGGAAATAAATATTCTAAAAATGATGTGATGTCTAAAATATTACAGGTCTGATTTTTAAGGCTTCCCTATTGGGGAAGAGGGATAATGATTGGGATGTTTTGTCTTTTCATGTGTGAAAAATTTCACTTTATTATTTAGTGAATAGAATTAATGTTAAAGGTTTATGGTACAGTTTTATAAGAATCCATCTGGTAAGGTTTATTTTGTGGTTAGTTCCAAAGATATAGATTCTCAAACCCAACAGAAATTAGAGTGGTTATTTGGCGAGGCTCAAAAGGTAGATAGTGAATCTTTAAAGGGATATTACTTGGGGCCTAGTCCTGAGATGATTTCTCCTTGGAGTACTAACGCTGTGGATATAACTGTAAGTATGGGTATAGAGGGCATACAGCGAATAGAAGAGTTTCAAGAAGTGTACAGCGAAGAAGTAGAATACGATTCTATGTTACAGAAGTTGTATAAAAACATATGTGAAAACAGTTTAGAGACAAAGATAAAAAGAGAAGATATCATCTTTATCGATGATATAGATTCTTATAATATACAAGAGGGCTTAGCCTTGAATCAAAATGAGATTAACTATTTAAATCAACTAAGTCTGCGTTTAAATAGAAAATTGACAGATTCTGAAGTATTTGGTTTTTCGCAGATAAACTCAGAGCACTGCAGGCATAAGATTTTTAATAGTAAATACATTATAGACGGTCAGGAAAAGGATCATACCCTTTTTGAATTGATAAAAGACACGTCTAAAAAATCTCCAGACAACATAGTTTCTGCTTACAAAGACAATGTGGCTTTTGTAAAAGGAGATATAATAGAGCAATTTGCTCCTGAAAAAGGAGATCAACCAAGTAGCTTTAAAACTAAAAATATAGATGCTGTTTTATCCTTAAAGGCAGAAACTCATAATTTCCCCACTACTGTAGAACCTTTTAATGGAGCGGCTACTGGATCTGGAGGAGAGATAAGAGACCGACTAGCAGGAGGTAAAGGCAGTCTCCCTTTAATAGGGACAGCCGTATATATGACTTCTTATTCTAGGTTAAAGGAGAGCGTCGATAGTTCGCTTAGTAGTAGGTTTTGGGAAAAGGCGACAGAGCCTAGAGATTGGTTATATCAGACTCCTTCGGATATATTGATAAAGGCTTCTAATGGTGCGAGTGATTTTGGAAATAAATTTGGGCAACCTCTTATATGTGGATCTGTACTTTCATTCGAACACTTCGAAAACGATGAGAAATACGGTTTTGATAAAGTAGTTATGTTGGCAGGTGGAGTGGGATATGCAAAAAAAGAAGATAGTTTTAAAAGTAACCCAGAAGAAGGAGATGTAATTGTTATTATAGGAGGAGATAATTATAGGATAGGCATGGGAGGTAGTTCTGTTTCTTCGGTAGATACCGGAGATTTTAGAAAGACTATAGAGTTAAGCGCTATACAGAGATCTAATCCTGAAATGCAGAAAAGGGTGGCTAATGTCATCAGGTCTATGGTAGAATCAGATGATAATATCATAGTTTCAATTCATGATCACGGAGCTGGAGGACATCTAAACTGTCTTTCTGAATTAGTTGAAAAGACTGGAGCCTACATAGATTTGAATAAATTGCCAATAGGCGATAAAACCTTGTCAGCCAAAGAGTTAATCGGCAATGAGTCTCAGGAGCGTATGGGGCTTATAGTAAAACCTAAAGATCTGCCTATTTTACAGAGGATAGCAAAGAGGGAGAAAGCGCCTTTGTATGTGGTGGGAGAGGTAAGAGGAGATAAGGTCTTCAGAATAGAATGTTCTATTACAGGAGAAAAGCCTATAGATTTAAATATTGAAGATATATTCGAGAATACTCCTCAAGGATCTGTGATAGACAAATCTGTAGATAGAAAATTCTCTAGTATAAATTATGATGTAGAAAAACTAGATGAATACTTATCAGATGTTTTGAAACTAGAGGCTGTAGCTTGTAAAGATTGGCTTACAAACAAAGTAGATAGATGTGTCACAGGTCGAGTAGCTAGACAGCAAACAGTTGGATCTCTGCAATTGCCTCTTAGTGATGTGGGTGTGGTAGCTCTGGATTACAGAGGGAATAAAGGTATAGCTACCTCTATAGGTCATTCTCCTGTAACGGCTTTGATAGACCCCGTAGGGGGATCTCGTAATTCTATAGCAGAAGCATTGACAAATTTAATATGGGCTCCGTTATCTGATAGATTAGATGGTGTTTCATTAAGTGCTAATTGGATGTGGTCTTGTGGAAATGAGGGTGAAGATCACAGGTTGTATGAGGCAGTTAAAGGTCTTAGAGATTTCGCTGTAGAGTTGGGAATAAATATCCCAACGGGTAAAGATTCATTGTCTATGACCCAAAAATACCCTGACGGTGATCCTGTCTATTCTCCAGGGACGGTTATCATCTCTGCTATAGGTAAATGCCAAGACGTTAAAAAAGTAATAAAGCCAGTATTTAATAGAGATAAAAAAAGTAATATCTATTATATAGATCTCTCGGGAGATGCTTATAGTTTAGGGGGAAGTAGTTTTGCACAGATAGTAAATAAAATAGGGGATATAGCTCCTACGATTAGAGATGTTAAGGCCTTCAAATGTGCATTTAACACTGTTCAAGATCTGATATTAGAAGATAAGATCTTAGCAGGACACGATATATCTGCTGGAGGTATTATAACTACATTGTTAGAGATGTGTTTTGCAGAGAACGATTTGGGAGCAGAGATATCTCTGGGGCAAATAGGAGAGAACGATATTATAAAGTTATTATTTTCAGAAAATGCTGGAATAATATTTCAAGCTAAGGATGATGTAGAAGAGATATTAGAGTCTAAAAATATTAACTATAAAAAAATAGGAAAGGTTACTGACAAGCCTATTTTGAAGATTGTAAATATGGATAATGTTTACAATTTCGATATACAAAAATTGAGGGATGAATGGTATGAAACTTCTTATCTATTAGATAGTAGACAGAGTGGAAAAGATAAAGCCAGAGAGAGATTTGAGAATTACAAAAAACAGCCGTTATATTTTTCTTTTCCTAAATACTTCACTGGAAAGTTTAGAGATTTAGGTATTTCACCAGATAGAAAACAAGGCCCTAAGATAAAGGCTGCTGTTATAAGGGAGAAAGGAAGTAATACTGAAAGAGAGATGGCTTATGCTCTTTATCTAGCAGGTTTTGATGTATTAGATGTGCACATGACTGATTTGATGAGTGGCCGAGAAGATTTAAAAGATGTGAATTTTATAGCAGCCATAGGTGGTTTTTCTAACTCGGATGTGTTAAACTCTGCTAAGGGATGGGCTGGTTCTTTCAAGTATAATAACAACGCTAAAAAGGCTCTTTATAACTTTTTTGACAGGAATGACACTTTATCTATAGGGGTCTGCAATGGTTGTCAATTATTCATAGAATTAGGACTTATAACTCCTTCTCACAGTGAGAAGCCTAAAATGTCACACAACGATTCTAATAAGTTTGAATCTGCTTTTATAAACATTTACATCCCAAGGAACGATTCAGTAATGTTACACACTTTGTCCGACACGAGGTTAGGTATTTGGACAGCTCATGGTGAAGGCAAGTTCAATTTGCCTTATGAAGAGGACAAATACAATATAGTCGGCAAGTATGCTTATTCTGAATATCCAGCTAATCCTAACGGATCGGATTATGAGACAATGGCTTTATCCACTCAAGATGGGAGGCATATAGCTATGATGCCTCATTTAGATCGTTCTATTTTTCCTTGGAATTGGGCGCATTACCCCGACAGAGATGACCAAGTATCTCCTTGGATAGAAGCCTTTATAAATGCAAGGAAATGGATAGAAAATAATGGAGTATGAAAAAAATAGTTTTAATATCAGTATTTTTTCTCTTTTTATCCTGTGAGAAAGATGACGTTTGTATAGATGGCGTCACTCCAAAATTAAAAGTGGAGTTTTTTACCAAAAAAAAGACTAGTAAAGGGAGGGATATAGATCAGAAGAAGCACTTAACAGATCTCACTGTCATATGGAAAGACACGACAGATACGATAATTAAAGATTCTAAAAATGTTCAAAGCGTAGATTTAAAATTGGATTTTACAAAGAATCACACAGAATTTGTATTTATTACAGGAGAAAACAAAGATACTATCAAGGTCAAATACAATAGGAAGCCTGTTTTTGTATCTAAGGCTTGTGGTTATAAAATAACTTTTAACAACCCTAAGTTTGAATACAGTAAAAATCTCATAAAAGAGATAAAATTAGTTGAGACAGGAATGAATATTACCGTAGACGATGAGACGCATGTTAAGATATATTATTAGTGTATTATTACTGTTTTGCAGTCTTTATGTAGAGGCTCAGAGTACTTCTTCTAATGAAGAAGTTCAAATAGAGGTAGACACCATTCCTTATAGTCCCCCTAGCGATGGTCTCAGGATAGGGGCAGATATCTTTTCTCCAATTTGGAGTATGTACAATGGGAGAGAATCATATGGATCAACTATAGATACTAGGGTTTATGATCGTTATTTTATCAATGGGCAATTTGGTATTGGAAAATCTAATTTTAAAAATGATTTTATAGAGGCTGTTGAAGAGGGAAAATTTTTCAAAATAGGAGTTAATTACGATCTATTTAAAAGGACTGACGATGAAAACAATATGGTTTATATAGGCCTTCGCTATGGTTCTGCTTTTGTAAAGCAAAAAATGAATTATGTGATAAAAGACAATGACCCTAAAATGGAATTCAGTAAATCTTTAGGTTTAGTTGAGATAAATCCACATTTTATGGAGTTTTGTTTCGGTATAGAAGTAGAGATTACATCTATGATTTATTTTGGATGGTCTTTGAATATAGGTCATATTATTCACGGGAGGGCTCCTGATGACAAAGGAGCAGCAGAAGCCATATACATTCCTGGATTAGGAATGCACAACGACGGACTAAACCTTCATTTTCAATATAATGTGAGCTTTTTCTTGCCTTACAGATGGTTTTTCTAGATAAGAAAAACTGATTATTTTTTATCTATCTATTTGAATAATCTCAAGTATAATAATTCTATTTGGGACTGTTGTGTCTACCTTTTTGTGTATAAAGTTTTAACCCAGATTATTCATGGTTATATTTCAATTTGAACATAACGTATTATTTTAGGTTCAAGACAACTTAAGGTAAATTTACATGCGTGTAACCCCTTATGTTATCTATGAAAAACAAGTATATAATTCGTTCAAGAATTTCTGAGGCAAAATTCAGGTCTATTTTACGGTTATTTTGCCTAGATATTGAAGCGAAAAAAGTTAGTAAACCGACTAATGTAAGTCGTTATACTATCAACAAAATTTTTGACAAATTACGTTTGTTAATTGTTCAAAAATGCGAAGAAGAAAGTCCCTTTAATCAAGGGGAAATAGAATTAGATGAGAGTTATTTTGGAGCTAAACGAGTTAGGGGAAAAAGGGGACGAGGATCAGGAGGAAAAGTTCCAGTATTTGGTATGTTAAAGAGAGAGGGTAAAGTTTATACACAAATTGTAAAAAACTGCTCATCATCAGTAATAATGCCTATTATAGAGAGCAGAGCAAGTAAAGAAAGTACAATTTATACTGATGGATTTAAGTCTTATGACGGCTTGGTAAACTATGGTTATAAGAGGCATTATAGAGTAAAACATAGTGAAAATGAATTTGCTAAAGGAGTAAATCACATTAATGGAATTGAGAATTTTTGGGGACTATGTAAAGTTCGATTATCCAGGTTTAGAGGAGTCCATAAGCACAAGTTTTATTATCATCTAAAAGAGTGTGAATTGAGGTTTAATTATCGAAATGAAAATTTGTATTTTTGTATGTTAAAATGGATAAGAAAAAATCCCCTTAAGTTGTCTTGAACCTTATTTTTAAAACTTATTTTTAAAACCTGAGTTCGATTAATAAAGACGCTTAAATCCTTTGATTTTATTCGGATTTAAGGAAATAGCCCTTTAATTTTGGGCTCTTTTTGTATGCTTATGAGGCCGACTTAGTCGAAATCTAACAATTCTTGCACTAAAACATTCTATTTATCACAAACACAAACCTCTTTAATCTCAGTTAATTAAAGGGTTTCAAGTACTTTAATTAAGTAAATTATTAATCGAACTCAGGTTATAAAAGTCAATAAAAACAAGCGGGCAGAAAATAAAAGAAGTATAATTACTTTCATGGTTAGGAATGTAATGCAGTATTGATTATCAGTTAGTTACGGCATTTGGGCAACAAATAGGCAACAAAAGTCTATAAAATAAGAGATAATAAAAACAAGTAAGTGTAGAGAGCTTAGAACTAATTGATAAGCTAGTATAAACCTTTTTTCTTTGTTTTAGTCCTCAAATTAACCCAGATTATTCATATTTGGGGAGAATCCAAAAAAAAAAGGAGGGTGGGGAATAAAAGAAGAGGTTCTAAGGAAGTGTTAAAAAGATTCATTTTTTTCACAAAAAATACCCTGTATCTAAATGATAATACACGATTCAGAAGATTACAAAAATGGGTTTCTTTTAGATTAATGCTTTTGAGAGATGGCTACCTTTTTAGTTCCCAAGATATATAACAACCCCCTTTTTTAATAAGTATCCTTGAGGTATATCTCAAAGTATAGATAATGCATAACAAAATGTTAAATGAAAATACAAATAACAAACTAACGCCTGAATCTGTTTTTAGGCTTTTAGATGTAAATGCTATTGTTGATGCAGAATCAAAATACAGAAAAAAGTGAGTCTTTTAATAAAGAAGAAAAAAACTCTACTAAGTATTGCTTTCATGCGTGTGCAAGTAGAGCTTACAAATAAACAATAACAAGCCTACATATTCTGAAACTTGCAACTTTGTAAACTGTGCAAACTGCAAAGTTGCAAACTGCAAACTGCAAACTGCAAACTGCAAACTGCAAACCGTGCAAACTGAGCAAACCGTGCAAACCGTGCAACCCTTACCTACACAATCAGGAAATCATTATCTATAAGACCCTATCTCATAAGCTGAGTTCGATTAATAAATTGTTTTGATAAAAATGCTTTAACCCCTTTAACCCGCATTATTCATAGTCATATTAAAATAGATTAGACGTGATATTTTTTCCTTAACTTTTTTACTAATCGAAGAGAACTCATCTTCTTTGTCGTTTTTTTGCACCTTTTTTTAGGATGACAATGCTCTTTTTTAGTGTTTTTACATGGTTTTTTAACGACAAGGCGTAACTATCCCAAGCTTGTTCATTTCACAAATAAACAACCGTTACTGGGTAATAATTTCCCGAAATAAACCCTTGTAAACAAAAGATTTAGATAGCTGGTAATAGATTCGCCTTTTGGTAATTTTAATCGTTGCTCCTACCTTGAGAAGATAGGTTCTAATCGAACTGATTAACCATTTTTTTGCTACTTCAAATCTTGTTTTCTTTATCTTCTGTTTCAGTAATAAAAACATTTCATAGGCAAGACTACTCATCATAAGTCGAAAAAAATTAGCAAGAAAACTATGATTTGACAAACGATCAGAAAAACACATATTTTTAACTTCTTTTATTCTATTTTCACTTGAATCACCTCTTTTAACATAAAAGTCAAAGTAAATTTTTCTAGCATCCTTTTGGGGAATATTACTAGAAAAATGCCTTATGTTCATCCCTAATCCAGTACTCTCAACTTTAGAATAGCACTGTTGAGGCTTGTGCCAACTCTTGGCTTTGTACGTAAAACTCATAAAATGTTGGTGCTTCTCTCCCTGATCTAAATACATTTTTTTTACAGCATTTTTTGACCGAGACACCTTTCTTTTTAAAACTTTATTGCTCGCTATGCCTGTAACATATAGTAAATCAAAATCATCTACTAATTGGTAAAAAGCGGCGCAGCTAAAGCCACTATCACTTCTAATAATTATTTCCATCTCTGGGTAACTCTCACGTATTTTGATAATTATTCGCTTTAAAATACTCACATACCATTTATTGGAATGACTGTTTCCTGGGCGGAGTACAGGAAGAATAATCTGTCGTGGTGTCTCCATCATGAAAAAAATAGTTCATTGTACATGAATTGACCATAATAACCATTAAACATTGACAATTGTTGACTGCCATGAGTTGGATCATCGGTTGAATCTACGTCAATAACTATTTTCTTGCGATCAGATAAACTTGAAACATATTTGTATAACCACGCGTAACAAAACTTAAAAACAGCCTGTTTGTCAAAGCTATTCTCAAATCTTGATATAGTAGGTTGAGAGGCCAAATCACCTTGAAGAACATCTTTGAATAAAGGATCGTTCTGTAAATGATTAACATCATTGGCGTCTTCATAGCCCAACATGATCATATAAACCCTCTGCTTTAACTGATGCTCTCTGGTATAAATAATAAATCTAGAGTCTCGAGTATCAGGCAAAAGTTTACTGTAATAATGAATCAATCTATGATCTCGTTCTAGTTTTTCAAGCATGATTAAAGATCCATCAGAGCTAATTTCTGATGATGAAAAATTTAACTCAACAGATTTTCTCCCTCTATAAAATAATGTGTTTTTATTCCTCATTTTTGGGCTATATCTAAAGTGGTGAATTTTTGGTTAAAACCTTCTAAAATTAACACTTTATGCCTAATATTAACAATATATCTATGAATAATCTGGGTTAATTAACTATGATTAAAGAAACTCCTATTTGTGATAACTAGAATGTTTTTGTCCAAAAGTGTCAAGATTCCATTAACCCAGATTATTCATAGTCATATAAATTTTTCAGGTTAGATCTATCGTTTTTATCCAGTATTTCCAAATAATTACCAATCTAACTCAGGTTATAAAGAGTTCAGTTTAAAAAAATACACTAACTTAGCTGGCTACTGATGTAGTAAATGAGTAGTTTGTTAATTATTGAATTTAAAATTCTAAAAAAATGAAAAAAATATTTAAAGATCTGCTGGTAATGCTAGCTTCTGGAGTTATTGTCTTTTCCTGTGATAAAGATCCAGATGATGTTGCAGGTTTAAATGGGGGAGAAGTAGAGATTAAAAGCGTCTCTTTTTTAAAGGACAAGAATAAAGTTGAGGGCAAAGAAGAGTTAACTGAATTATATAAAGGTTTGTTTATTAAAAAGACTCCTTCGGATTTTTCAAAGTACTCTACTGCTGAAGAGAAAGCACTTAGTTCAAAAATTGAAATAAAAGAAAATGATATTTATGTAAATATACCTTATAACCAAGTGCTAAAAGTGAAAGAGGTTGGTAACCTTAATGCTACAGTAACTCTTGCAAAGGTTCCTACTGATGTTACTTTAGTTTCTTCGTCTACTAAAATTGCTTCTACTACCTTTGATATTCCAATCAGGATTGGAGCTTGTGAGTTGTCTCATGATAACTTAAAAGATGATGGTGTTATTACCAAAAACATAAGGTTTTCTAAAAAAGTAGGATCTAAAAATGTTACTTTCGATTATTTTGTGCATTTCCAATATGACAAAAAGGAAACTAAATCAGCTAAATGTGATCTCTTCACTACTACGACTGCGAATGCCCCTATTACTCAACTTTCTTTTACTAGAGATTATCAGATTAGTACAACACTACAAGCTAATAACAGCTATGTGTGTGAAAATGCTATTGCTGGTCATGCAAAATGTGACGGCTTTAGTAAATCAGGAACTATTGTTACCCCCGTGCTTACTTCCGTTACCAGTGGGAAGGGCGATACAAAGGAAAACCCTATAGAACTGCATTTCGAAGGAGGGACTTATACCTCCACTAGTGGTAATACTACTACTTTTAATAGTGCTGATACTCAAAAAGGATTTGATGTTGCTCATATAAAATTGAATTATAAGACTGAAAAAGGAAAGGAACACGAAGCGCAGTTTACAATGCCAAACTTTACATTTATAGCTGATGGAGCTGTTCTTCCAGATGGAGCATTTTTTAGCACCGAAGGTCTTGAAGGAACTAATTGTGGTAAGGCATATAAACAACGAATCTGCCCAAAAGACCCATCAAAACCATTTAGAGTATCTAATCCATTACCTGGTGCAAATAATGGTATAATTTTTAAAGTAGTAGCTCAGAATGGAACAAGCGAAAAGTTCTACAAATTAATATTTAAGAATAAGTATAATAATACTACTGCTCCTGGTTGGGGTATCCAATCAACCGTAAATTAACCTTTTAATCTTATTATAGAAGTAAACATTTATTAAATTCTAAAAAAATGAAAAGAATATTTAAAAATATGCTAGCATTGCTAGCTTCTGGAGTTATTGTATTTTCCTGTGATAAAGATCCAGATGATGTTACAGGTTTAAAGGGGGGAGAAGTAGAGATTAAAAGCGTCTCTTTCTTAAAGGACAAGAATAAAGTTGAGGGCAAACAAGAGTTAACTGAATTATACAAAGGCTTGTTTATTAAAAAGACTCCTTCGGATATTTCAAAATACTCTACTGCTGAAGAAACCGCACTTAGTTCAAAAATTGAAATTAAAGAAAATGATATTTATGTAAATATACCTTATAACCAAGTGCTAAAGGTGAAAGAAGTTGGTAACCTTAATGCTACAGTAACTCTTTCAAAGGTCCCTACTGATGTTACTTTAGTTTCTTCGTCTACTAAAATTGCTTCTACTACCTTTGATATCCCAATCAGGATTGGAGCTTGTGAGTTGTCTCATGATAACTTAAAAGATGATGGTGTTGTTACCAAAAACATAAGGTTTTCTAAAAAAGTAGGATCTAAAGATGTTGCTTTCGATTATTTTGTGCATTTTCAATACGACAAAAAGCAAACTAAATCAACTGACTGTGATCTCTTCGCTACTACAACGACTGCGAATACCGCTATTACTAACCTTTCTTTTACTAGAGATTATCAGATTAGTACAACACTACAAGCTAATAACAGCTATGTGTGTGAAAATGCTATTGCTGGTCATGCAAAATGTGACGGCTTTAGTAAATCAGGAACTACTGTTACTCCTGTGCGTAGTGAGACTACTAAAACTGGAGATTCAGAAACAAATGCTATAGAAATCCATTTCGAAGGAGGGACCTATGCTAGGACTAGTAATAGTACTACTACTATTAGTGATAATAGTAAAGCATTTGATGTTGCTCATATAGAATTGGATTATACGATTTCTAACGGGAAGAAACCCGTAGCAAAGTTTACAATGCCAAACTTTACATTTATAGCTGATAAAGTTGTTCTTCCAGATGGAGCGTTTTTTAGCACCGAAGGTCTTACAGGAACAGATTGCAAAGGTGAATATAAACAAAGAATCTGTCCAAGAGATCCATCAAAACCATTTAGAGTATCTAATTCAATGCCTGGTGCAAATAATGGTATAATCTTTAAAGTAGTAGCTCAGGATGGAACAAACCAAAAGTTCTACAAATTAATATTTAAGAATAAGTATCCTAACGAGACTCAATGGAAGGCACTATCTGCATAGTTAGTTTGTCCTTTTAATCTTATTTAAAATGAAACATTTATTAAATTCTAAAAAAAATGAAAAAAATATTTAAAAATATGCTAGCATTGCTAGCTTCTGGAGTTATTGTATTTTCTTGTGATAAAGATCCAGATGATGTTACAGGTTTAAAGGGGGGAGAAGTAGAGATTAAAAGCGTCTCTTTCTTAAAGGACAAGAATAAAGTTGAGGGCAAACAAGAGTTAACTGAATTATACAAAGGCTTGTTTATTAAAAAGACTCCTTCGGATATTTCAAAATACTCTACTGCTGAAGAAACCGCACTTAGTTCAAAAATTGAAATTAAAGAAAATGATATTTATGTAAATATACCTTATAACCAAGTGCTAAAGGTGAAAGAAGTTGGTAACCTTAATGCTACAGTAACTCTTTCAAAGGTTCCTACTGATGTTACTTTAGTTTCTTCGTCTACTAAAATTGCTTCTACTACCTTTGATATCCCAATCAGGATTGGAGCTTGTGAATTATCTTATGATAACTTAAAAGATGATGGTATTATTACCAAAAACATAAGGTTTTCTAAAAAAGTAGGATCTAAAAATGTTGCTTTCGATTACTTTGTGCATTTCCAATACGACAAAAAGCAAACTAAATCAACTGAATGTAATCTTTTTCCTACTGGTACGGCTCAAAACGCTGCAATTACCAACCTTTCTTTTACTAGAGATTATGCGATTAGCACAACACTAAAAGCTAATAACAGCTATGTGTGTGAAAATGCTAGTGACGGTCATGCAAAATGTTCGAGTTTAAGTAAAACTTCTACAGCTGTTACTCCTGTGCGTAGTGAGACTACTAAAACTGGAGATTCAGAAACAAATGCTATAGAATTGCATTTTAATGGGGGGACTTTGGGTGCTGGTTTCTCTGCGACTAGTTTCAATGATTTCATAGGGAACTCATTTGATATTGCGATTCTTGATCATGATTATAACGCTACAGATAATGCAGCTAAAACCGCAAAGTTTACAATGCCAAACTTTACATTTATAGCTGATGGGGCTATTCTTCCAGATGGAGCGTTTTTTAGTATTGAAGGCGTTACAGGGACAGATTGTGGTAAAGCTTTTTCTAAAAGAATCTGTCCAAAAGACCCATCAAAACCATTTAAGATAACTAATCCAATGCCTGGTGCAGATAACGGTATAATTTTTAAAGTAGTAGCTCAAGATGGAACAAGCCAAAAGTTCTACAAATTAATATTTAAGAATAAGTATACTACGAATTGGACTACTGGCTAATTTAACGTTTTGATCTTATCTAAAAGTAAACAGTTATTAAATTCTAAAAAAATGAAAAAAATATTTAAAAATTTGTTAGCAATGCTAGCTTCTGGAGTTATTGTATTTTCCTGTGATAAAGATCCAGATGATGTTGCAGGTTTAAATGGGGGAGAAGTAGAGATTAAAAGCGTCTCTTTCTTAAAGGACAAGAATAAAGTTGAGGGCAAACAAGAGTTAACGGAATTATACAAAGGCTTGTTTATTAAAAAGACTCCTTCGGATTTTTCAAAATACTCTACTGCTGAAGAAAACGCACTTAGTTCAAAAATTGAAATTAAGGAAAATGATATTTATGTAAATATACCTTATAACCAAGTGCTAAAAGTCAAAGAGGTTGGTAAACTTAATGCTACAGTAACTCTTGCAAAGGTTCCTACTGATGTTACTTTAGTTTCTTCGTCTACTAAAATTGCTTCTACTACTTTTGACATCCCAATCAGGATTAGAGCTTGTGAGTTGTCTCATGATAACTTAAAAGATGATGGTATTATTACCAAAAACATAAGGTTTTCTAAAAAAGTAGGATCTAAAAATGTTGCTTTCGATTATTTTGTGCATTTCCAATATGACAAAAAGGAAACTAAATCAGCTAAATGTGATCTCTTCACTACTACGACTGCGAATGCCCCTATTACTCAACTTTCTTTTACTAGAGATTATACCATTGGAGAAACAAAATTAAATAATAGCTATGTGTGTGAAAATACCAAAGAGAATTATGCAAAATGTTCTAGCTTAACTAAAACAGGGAATGTTGTTACCCCTGTATTTTCAAATACATCCAGTAAAGATGGGCTTTCAGAAGCAAATGCTATAGAAATTCACTTTGGCGGGGGAACTTTATCAGCAAGTGCTAAAACAACTACTTTTAATTCCAGTTCTACGGATACAATATTTGATGTTGCTCATCTTGAAATGGATAAAATAGATGACAGTAAATCAATGCCAAACTTTACATTTATAGCTGATGGAGCTGTTCTTCCAGATGGGGCATTCTTCAGTATAGAAGGTCTTGAGGGAACTAATTGTGGTAAAGCTTTTTCTGAAAGAATCTGTCCAAGAGATCCATCAAAACCGTTCAAAATATCTAATCCAATGCCAACCAAACATAATAGTATAATTTTTAAAGTAGTAGCGCAGAATGGAACAGATCAAAAATTCTATAAATTAACATTCAAGAATAAATATATTCCTCCTTTTTATAACACCACTAGCTAAATAATATTTTACTCTTGTTTAGAAAAAAGAAGCTGTCTCAAAACCGAGGCAGCTTCTTTATTCTGAGTTTAAGAAGTCACTATTTGGGTGATGTCTAATATCAATAAAGATTTTTCTTTTCATATTTTTTTAATCAAATTATACTAATGGATTGATAGTTTTTTGAATTTTTAAAATTTAAATAACATGAATTACTTATTTAAAAGTTTATCGATATTTCTAATATCGACAGCGATTTTTTTAGTCTCTTGTAAAAAGAAGGAGAATTCGTATATCGTAGAGAACTATATAAATATTTTTGAGTTTGAAAATGTAAAAAATGCGGGTAAAAAATTAGGTGGAAATTTAACTCCAGTTGCGGCTGATGAGCATAATATTTATTTCAACGCTCCCTTTGGCGCTAATCTTAAAGGATTAATGCCTACTATAACTCTCCCTCAGGGAGTTAGTATAAGTCCTTCAGCTGATGAGCCTCAAGATTTTAGTCGGGGTAAAGGCGTTAAATATACCGTAAGATCTATTTCAGGTAAAACCCAAGTCAATGTAAAGATAGATATAGCTAATGCTAAAAAGTTAGTAGAAATTAAGAGTGTTGTATTTTCAAAAGATAAGAATAAGCTCAGTGATGATAGTGAGTCAGTTAATGAATTCTACAAAGGCTTTTTTATTAAGAAAACTCCAGAAAGGACCTATGAAGCCTATGATCGTGAAGAGAAAGAGTTTAATGCAAAAATTTCTATTATAAAAAATGATATTTATGTTCAAATCCCGTATAATCCAGTCTTAGAAGTAAAAGAAGCTGGTAATCTTACCGCTACAGTTACTTTTGCAAATACTCCTGATAATGTTAGTTTAATAAATGGTTTGCCTTTATCGCCAGTTAGCGTTAATTCCATCAATCTAGAAGTTCCTATTAATATTGGAAATAAAGAGTTTAGTCATGCTAATATGCTCAGAGGTATTACCAAGCGAATTAGATTTTCTAAAGATTTTGGATCTAAAAATCTTATAGAGGATTATTTAGTTCATTTTCAGTATGATACGGATGAACTTTCAGATCAGTGTGATCTTTTTCCAGTTACTTTAGGATTAGGCGAATCAGTTGATAATCTGGCTTTCACTAAGGATTATTTACACAATGGTGAAAAAGTTAATAATACTTATATGTGTTCGCTTTTAGCCCAAAAAAACGATAAAGGCGCTGATCAATGGCCTTGTGGAGCCGTAAATGTTCCCACTATTACACCTGTACTTACTAAGTTAATAACCGATGATATGGGATTTTCAGAGAGTTCTCCTATAGAAATTCATTTCAAAAAAGAGGTTTCGATGGGTGCAAAAAATGTGTTTGATATTGCTCTTAAAAATGATTTAAAAAAGCTAGCAGATGGAAAGAAAATGCCAAATTTTAAGTTTATAGCTGATAATGTTGTCCTCCCCGATGGAGCATTTTTTAGTATAGAAGGACTTAGAGGATCTAATTGTAATAAGCCGAGAGTTCAAAATATATGTGTTCAGAATCCAACTGAATTGTTTAATATGTATAATCTAATTCCACTTAAAAATAATGGTATAATTTTTAAGGTAGTTGCTCAAAATGGGGTAAACTATAAAATATACAGGCTATTATTTGAAAATAAATACAAGGATAATTCGTCAGTACTTAGTGTTGTATCAACGGCTAAAAAATAAGTAAGAAATGAAAAAAGTATTTAAAAAATTATCCATCGTTTTGATGATAGGAATTATTGTCTTTTCTTGTGAAAAAGAACCTAGTAAAAAGGAGATTTCGTACAATACTGCTGTTAAAAAATACGGCTATGGTATAAAATCTTTTACGTTTGAGGGTAAAAAAAATATAGATAATAATCTAGACGAAAATGAAGAGCTTTCACCAGTTGCAGCTGGACATAAAGGTATTTATTTTAATAGGGTTCCACATGAGACTATCCTTGAAGGATTAACTCCGACTATAAAGCTACACGATGGTTTTAGCATAACACCTTCAACTGATGAGCCTCAGGATTTTGATACTCCCGATGGTGTCAAATACACATTGACAAGCACTGATGGGGACAAGGTAAAGAAAACTGAAATTTCAGTAAAACTAAATAAGATAAAGGCTCCAAAATTAGTAGAGATTGAGAGTTTTAAATTTTCAAAGGAAAATAATAAAATTACTGGTAGCATAGATTCAGTTACTGCCCTATACAAAGGGATGTTTATTAACAAGACTCCACAGAGGAAATTTGAAGATTATACAGATGAGGAAATAATACTTAATTCAAAAATTACTATCGATAAAAATGACATTTATGTTAAATTTCCATACAACGGATCCTTAGGGCTTGATAATGCTACTGGAAATCTTAATGCTGTAATAACCTTTAAAAAAGTTCCTGATGGTGTTGATTTAATACAAAAACCTCCTTTATCTTCTGTTAGGATCAAATCACTTGATTTAGATTTACCTATTACTATGGGTAAACACGAGTTCACTCATTCCAACATGCTTAGTGGTATTAGCAAGCACGTGAGGTTTTCTAAAGATTATGGATCTGAAGTTATCACAGAAGATTATTTTGTGCATTTTGAATATGATAAATCTATTATTCCTTCGTCTAATTGTGATCTTTTCCCTGTTAATTTGGAATTAGGAAAGTCGGTAGATAACCTGGCTTTTACCAAAAATTATGTGCATGATAATGAAAAAGTTAATAATACTTATATGTGTTTACTCTTAGCTAGTGGACATGGACAATGGCCTTGTACGGGAGAAATAAAAAATGATGTTAGTATTACACCTGTTCTCACTAAGTCAATAACAGGTAATATGGGTAGCACAGAGGAAAATCCTATAGAGATTCACTTTAGAAAAGATTATTGGAGAAAAATAGATAATAAAAACGTTAACATAACTAAAAACACCTTCGATGTTGCCCTTGTAAGTGGATATAAGCTAGCAGCTGGAAAGGAAATGCCAAATTTTAAGTTTATAGCTGATAATATTGTACTTCCCGATGGAGCATTTTTTAGTACAGAAGGACTTAAAGGCACTAAGTGTTATGCTCAAATCATTTGTCCAAAAGATCCATCTAAATTGTTTGAGGTATCTAATAAAATGCCATATAGAAATAATGGCATAATTTTTAAGGTAGTTGCTCAAGATGGAATAACATATAAGATATATAGGCTGTTATTTGAAAATAAATACCAAAATTCATCTTCAAAACTTACTACAGATTAAGTTAATATTTGAGTTATGGGTATAATTATAAAAAGTTAAAAAAATGAAAAAAACATTTAATAATTCGTTATTAGTCCTAATTACAGGTCTTATTATCTTTTCTTGTAGAAACGATAATGTTACAGCAGATGAAGAGGGAGAAATATATGCTTCAAAATTAGTTGAGATTAAGAGCGTTATTTTTTCAAGGAAAAATAATAAGATTTCCAATGGCAATGAGTTAACTGAATTATACAGGGGCTTGTTTGTTAAAAAGACTCCTGGAAAAATCTCACAATACACCGATGAAGAAGAAGCAACTCTTAATTCAAAGATCAGTATCGTAAAGAATGATATATATGTAAAAGTTCCGTATAATCAGACATTAAACATAGATAAGCTTGGCACGCTTAATGCTACTATTTCTTTTGTAAAGGCTCCTGATAATGTTATTTTGACTGAACATCCAGTATCTAAAATCTCTGAGACGGTTAATTCTATGAGCGTAGAGTTTCCTGTTACTATAAAACGTTACGAGTTCAGTCACTCTAATATGCTTGTAGGTATTACTAAGTACATAAAGTTTTCTAAAAAAGTTGGATCGAGAAATAGTAAGAAAATTTACAAGATACACTTTAAATATGATGATAACGAAACTAAGTTATCTAATTGTGATCTTTTTCCTATTGATACAAAAAAAGATGCTAAGATTAGCAATTTTTCTTTCACTACTGATTACAAGCATAATGGTCCTAAAGTTAACAATAGTTACGTTTGTGAAAATATTCACAGTGGCAGTAAATCAGAATGCTCTAATTTAAGTAAAAGCATTATTGTTACCCCCGTTCTTACTAAGGATATTACTGTAAATTCAGGAGATTCAGAGACAAACCCTATAGAAATGCACTTTGATGGTGGTGTTTTATCAGGCAGTGCTACTATATTTAATGATACATCAAAAGCGTTTGATGTCGGACATCTCAATGGAGATAAAATGGAGACAGGTAAAACTCTACCAAATTTTTCATTTATAGCTGATGGAAGTATTCTTCCAGATGGTGCGTTTTTTAGTATTGAAGATCTTAAAGGAACTAATTGCAACGAGTCATTTAAACAACGAATTTGTCCAAGAGATCCATCAAAAATATTTAAAGTGGAAAATCAAATGCCTCAAGCAGATAATGGTATAGTTTTTAAAGTAGTAGCCCAAGATGGGATAACTCAAAAATTCTATAAATTAATATTTAAGAATAAATATGATGTTTATTATTTAATGGAGATAAACAAATCCACAAAAAAAAGTTAAAACGGATTATTCATAGTCATATGAAAACGGACTAGACATGATCTTTTTCATTAACTTTTTTGTTAATCGAAAAGACATCGTCTTTTTTGATACATTTTTTAACATGAAAATGCTCTTTTTTAGCCTGAGTTTGATTAATAAATCACTCAAACCCTTTGATTTTATTAGCATTTAAGGGAATGCCCTTTTAGTTTTGGGCTCTTTTATGCTTATGAGGCCGATTTAATGGAATTTAACAATTCTTGCACTAAAACATTCTATTTGTCATAAACACGAATCTCTTTAACGCCAGTTAGTTGAAGGTTTTTTAAGTACTTTAATTAAGTAAATTATTAATCGAACTCAGGTTTAAAGGGTTTCAACCAAAAATAATCATTTTAGATATTCCCCAAAAATGAGGAATAAAAATATATCATTTATAAATCTGAGTTCATCAATGACTACTTATAACCTGAGTTCGATTAATAAAGACGCTTGAATCCTTTGATTTTATTCGGATTTAAGGAAATAGCCCTTTAGCTTTGGGCTCTTTTTGTATGCTTATGAGGCCGACTTAGTCGAAGTCTAACAATTCTTGCACTAAAACATTCTATTTATCACAAATATGAGCCTCTTAAATCTCAGTTAATTCAAGGCTTTTGATTGCTTTAAGTAAGCAAATTATTAATCGATGGCAGTAAAACAAAAAAGCCGCTTGAGATTTACCCCAAACGGCTATCAAATAATAATACTAATTTATATTATTGAGATCTTGATACTCATGCTGGTTTAAGTTTGGATGCCTGCTATTAGCAGTGTTACTATCAGAGTCACTATAAGGCATTCCTGAATTTCGAAACATGTATTCCATGCTAGTACTACTTGGCACATTCCAGCTGCTTAAGTTTTGATTGAAAGCTGTAGCATTTGAAAACATCGACAACATATTAGTAACATTAGAGACATTCCAACTACCTATATTTTGATTGAAAACTATGGCGTAATTAAACATTCCTATCATATCAGTAACATTAGAGACATTCCAACTACCTATGTCTTGATTGAAAGCTATAGCACCTGAAAACATCTGCGACATATTCGTAACCTTAGACACGTCCCATTTACTTATGTCGCTATTGAATTTTGTAGCACTTGAAAACATCGAAGACATATTCGTAACCTTAGACACATTCCATTTGCTTATGTCGCTATTGAATTTTGTAGCACCTGAAAACATCTGCGACATATTCGTAACCTTAGACACGTCCCATTTACTTATGTCGCTATTGAATTTTTCAGCTCTTGAAAACATCGAAGACATATTCGTAACCTCTTCTAAATTTGGGGCTTCTGCGGGTAATGTTACTAAATTATAGCATTCTTGAAAGCATCCTGCAATCATAGTCACAGTCTCAGTCCTAGGATTAGTCTGATTCTGATCCTGGGAAACTCTATAAGTATAAGTATAACTAATACTATTCCCTAATTTCAGATCACCCCAATCTGATATCTCTAATATTTTATCCTTGCTACCTGGAACCTTTCCGAAGTTAAAGCCTTCTATTTTTCCTGTAATAGTTATAGTTTTATCACCTCCTGTTTGATATCCATGTGAAGCTTTAGTATGAGAAGTAACTGTTTGTTTTGTTCCATCTCCCCAGTCTACTGTAAAATCATAGTCTCCACCATCGTAAATAGGTAATTTTATTTGTTGGTTTGCACCCAAATTCCATTTTGAAATAAATTTCTTTAACTTATGGGTAATATTCACAGTGTAATCTCTAGTTTCTCCATTCCCTGCTGTTACTGTGTATTTCAGAGCTTCTGTAGGAATCGTTGAAAGGTCTATATTTTTAGAATTATCAGATATAGAAGCAGATTTTGAAATTTGTATTGACGGCACTATGCTTTTTATTTTTTCTAAATCATAGTAAGATAACTCTGTTAGTGATATAGATATACTTGAATTTCCTTCATCAATACTTGTTGATATATTGGCTTTTACATTATCAGGTTTATCAATACTAAAAGACAATATTTTAGGTTCAAGACAACTTAAGGTAAATTTACATGCGTGTAACCCCTTATGTTATCTATGAAAAACAAGTATATAATTCGTTCAAGAATTTCTGAGGCAAAATTCAGGTCTATTTTACGGTTATTTTGCCTAGATATTGAAGCGAAAAAAGTTAGTAAATTGACTAATGTAAGTCGTTATACTATCAACAAAATTTTTGACAAATTACGTTTGTTAATTGTTCAAAAATGCGAAGAAGAAAGTCCCTTTAATCAAGGGGAAATAGAATTAGATGAGAGTTATTTTGGAGCTAAACGAGTTAGGGGAAAAAGGGGACGAGGATCAGGAGGAAAAAGTTCCAGTATTTGGTATGTTAAAGAGAGAGGGTAAAGTTTATACACAAATTGTAAAAAACTGCTCATCATCAGTAATAATGCCTATTATAGAGAGCAGAGCAAGTAAAGAAAGTACAATTTATACTGATGGATTTAAGTCTTATGACGGCTTGGTAAACTATGGTTATAAGAGGCATTATAGAGTAAAACATAGTGAAAATGAATTTGCTAAAGGAGTAAATCACATTAATGGAATTGAGAATTTTTGGGGACTATGTAAAGTTCGATTATCCAGGTTTAGAGGAGTCCATAAGCACAAGTTTTATTATCATCTAAAAGAGTGTGAATTGAGGTTTAATTATCGAAATGAAAATTTGTATTTTTGTATGTTAAAATGGATAAGAAAAAATCCCCTTAAGTTGTCTTGAACCAAGTTTAAAAGAAAGGTGTCTCGGTCAAAAAATGCTGTAAAAAAAATGTATTTAGATCATGGAGAGAAGCACCAACATTTTATGAGTTTTACGTACAAAGCCAAGAGTTGGCACAAGCCTCAACAGTGCTATTCTAAAGTTGAGAGTACAGGATTAGGGATGAACATAAGGCATTTTTCTAGTAATCTTCCCCAAAAGGATGCTAGAAAAATTTACTTTGACTTTTATGTTAAAAGAGGTGATTCAAGTGAAAATAGAATAAAAGAAGTTAAAAATATGTGTTTTTCTGATCGTTTGTCAAATCATAGTTTTCTTGCTAATTTTTTTCGACTTATGATGAGTAGTCTTGCCTATGAAATGTTTTTATTACTGAAACAGAAGATAAAGAAAACAAGATTTGAAGTAGCAAAAAAATGGTTAATCAGTTCGATTAGAACCTATCTTCTCAAGGTAGGAGCAACGATTAAAATTACCAAAAGGCGAATCTATTACCAGCTATCTAAATCTTTTGTTTACAAGGGTTTATTTCGGGAAATTATTACCCAGTAACGGTTGTTTATTTGTGAAATGAACAAGCTTGGGATAGTTACGCCTTGTCGTTAAAAAACCATGTAAAAACACTAAAAAAGAGCATTGTCATCCTAAAAAAAGGTGCAAAAAAACGACAAAGAAGATGAGTTCTCTTCGATTAGTAAAAAAGTTAAGGAAAAAATATCACGTCTAATCTATTTTAATATGACTATGAATAATGCGGGTTAAGTTCTTGGAAATTACCAAGTAGTACTATCGTGACAGGGATGCTTCATGGATCAGGAATGTCTTCTAATAATTCTAATTCTAGCTGCACTAATAAGAGCAATGACAAGTATCCTAAAAAAAGTAGTTAAATAACCCTTTTTAAAATATGAATAGTCAGTGATATTCTGAATAAGGTAGACTATTGTGTTATTGTTTAATGGCCGCTTGAGGTAAAATCCTAAGCGGCTTTTTTGTTTTACTGCCGTAAAAAACTATTTGCCTTTATCTAATTTACTAAGCTGTATTTTTTTTACTATATTTCATAGTAAGGCAATAAAATATGGCATTCCGACAGTATTTTCTAATTTTTTCAAAAGAGCTTTAACCAGAATACCAAAGAAGAAAAGTACAAAAGGTCTAGAGTCCCTAGTTACGGTATCAAAGAAGCGAGAGAGCTTGATATAATAGCCTTAGCACAGATTATTCATAGTTATATTTCAATATTTGATATGAGGTGTTAATTTTATCAGAAACATAAACTTTACACACTTTATTGAGATAGTGTCGAGTCTTTATCTACAATTTAGACACTTTGTGCGATAGAGTCTGAATAGGTCAGAATAATCAATCTCTATTTCTGTTATATCTACTTTTGAAGCCGCCGCCGCCGCTTCTAGGTCTTTTATAATCATCATTTCGTCTATTCCCTGAATCAAAGCCTCTATTTCTAGAATTGAAGCTTCTGCCTCTTCCACCTGAAGGACCAAAACCCTTCCTCTTTAAAGAGATCTCAGCTGATAAGCTTCTTCCATTTATATCTAATCCATTTAACCTTTCTATGACGTATTCGGATTTATCGTCTACAATGTTGAAAAATGAAAATTTTTCTTTTACATCTACACCGCTAATCTCATTGTTGAATAATTCTAGATTTTCTTTTAAGAAATCTTTTAAGCTATCCCATTGAAACCCATCTTTTTCACCAATGTTGATAAATATCCTTTTAGTTCCACTGCTATGTTCGTCAGCATAATCGTTTAAATCTCGAGTGTTTTTATAGTACTTTAGAAAAATATTAAACTCCATGGAGACAAATTTCTTTATTATATCCTCTTTGGACATATGTTCTAACTCCTTTTCAATTTTAGGTAGAAATTTAGCTATTTGTTCTTCTTGAACTTCTGTATCGTGTACCTTTTTTACTATGCTAAAGAGCTGTTTCTCGCATATCTCTTCCCCTTTTGGAACTTGTAATTGTTCAAAGGTAGATTTTGCAATACGCTCTATAGTCTTGATTTTATGCTTGTCTTTTGATGTAATTATGGAAATAGACAAGCCATTACGCCCTGCACGCGCTGTCCTTCCAGAACGATGAGTATAAACCTCTGGTTCGTCGGGCAACTGATAATTTATAACATGACTGATATCATCTACGTCTATACCTCTAGCAGCCACATCCGTTGCTACTAATATTTGTATTTGTTTGCTTCTAAAAGTCTTCATCACAGCATCTCTCTGATTTTGAGTTAAATCACCGTGAAGAGAAGATACATTATAACCGTCTTGTATGAGACGTTCTGTTATGATTTGAGTTTCAGCTTTTGTCCTGCAAAATATCAATCCGAAAATATCTGGGTAAAAATCTACTATCCTCTTGAGAGCTAGATATTTATTACTGGAAGACACCATATAGTACTGATGCGATATGTTTTTAGCACCTTGATTTTTACTTCCTACAGTAATCTCTATAGGTGAAGACATATAATTTGCAGCTATTCTAGCTACCTCTCTAGGCATTGTTGCAGAGAACAGCCAAGTACATTTGTCTTTTGGAGTTTCAGATAGTATACTATCTATATCTTCTTTAAAGCCCATGTTTAACATTTCATCGGCTTCATCTAATACATTATATCTGATTTTGCTTATATCGAGATATTTTCTCTTTACCATATCTAACATACGCCCTGGTGTAGCTACTATTATGTGAGCTCCTCTCTTTATGTCTTTGGCTTGTTCGTTTATATTAGCTCCTCCGTAAATAGACACCACGCGAATGCCTTTTATATATTTTGAATATTTTTTTAATTCTTCACTTATCTGAAGACATAGTTCTCTAGTTGGAGAGAGAATCAAAGCTTGAGTTTCTTTTTTAGAAATGTCTAATTTTTGAATTAAAGGCAATCCAAAAGCTGCAGTTTTCCCAGTACCTGTCTGAGCTAAACTAACTATATCCACATCTTTTTCTATGAGTATAGGGATACTTTTTTCTTGTACTTCCGAGGGAGTTTCAAATCCCAGATCTTCAATAGCTCTAGCCAGCTCGTCATTAATTCCTAATTCTTTGAATTTATTCATAAAGTTATCTTAAATGTAGCCTGCAAAGGTACGATTTACTTTGCAGTGTTTCCTTTTTATTATTGATAAAAACTGAGAATTTCGCAATTATAGCTTAGATTTTAGAATTTTTATCTTATCCCTGAGTTTAGCAGCTTCTATAAAGTTTAAATCTATAGAGGCTTTTTCCATTTCTCTTTTGGTTTTTCGGATCTCTTTTTTTATTAAATCAATATTGTGATATATCTGATTTTCTGTGTTTTTGGCATTTGTTTTTTCAAAACTATTACTACCTTTTCTAATGGCGCTCGTGGAGTTTTTCAACATTTTTGGAATAATGCCGTTTGCTGAATTGTACTCTATTTGTCTTTGTCTTCTATTGTGTGTCTCTTCAATGGTTCTACTCATACTTCTAGTGATGTTGTCGGCGTACATTATAGCCATGCCGTTTACATTTCTAGCGGCACGGCCTATGGTCTGAGTAAGAGAACGATAAGATCTCAAAAATCCCTCTTTGTCGGCATCTAGTATAACAACTAGAGAGACCTCTGGCAAATCCAAACCTTCTCTCAAGAGATTCACTCCTATGATAACGTCGAAGACACCTTCTCTAAATTGTTTTAGAATTTCTATTCTATCTAAAGTATCTACATCGGAATGTATATAGCGACAGAGTATGGATATCTTATCGAAATATTTATGTAATTCTTCTGACATCCTCTTGGTGAGTGTAGTGACTAATACTCTTTCGTCTTTGACTGTTCTTTTTCGGATTTCTTCTATTAAATCATCTATTTGATTTTCAGTAGGCCGCACCTCTATTATGGGGTCCAGAACTCCTGTAGGTCTTATTATTTGTTCTATTATAACCTTTTGGCTTTTGTCAATTTCATAATCAGCTGGCGTGGCACTCACATATATAGTTTGATTTTGCAGTTGTTCGAATTCTTCAAATTTTAAGGGTCTATTATCCAAGGCTGATGGAAGTCTAAATCCGTGTTCTACCAAATTTTCTTTTCTAGATTTGTCATTTCCATACATGGCGTGAACTTGAGGAATTGTAACATGGCTCTCATCTATTATCATTAAGAAGTCGTCGTCGAAGTAATCTAACAAGCAAAAAGGCCTACTGCCCTCTTCTCTTCCGTCTAGATATCTAGAGTAATTTTCTATGCCAGAACAATACCCCAATTCTTTTATCATTTCAAGATCAAAATTGGTACGCTCCTCTATTCTCTTTGCCTCTATGCTGGCGCCCTTGATTCTAAATTCTTCTTTTCTCTTTCCTAAATCCAAAGCTATATTATCAATGGCGTGTTTGATTTTTTCTTTTGATGTGACAAATAAATTAGCTGGATAGATAGAAATAGAGTCGAATTGACTCAACTTCCTGTTGAACTTTGGTTCTAGGGTTTCTATATTTTCTATTTCATCTCCAAAAAAATAAATCCTGAATATCTCATCTAGGTAAGAGGGATAGACATCTACTATGTCGCCTCTCACTCTGAAAGTTCCTCTGGAAAATTTTTCCTCTGTGCGATTGTATAAGCTACTTACTAACATTCTCAATAAGCTGTTTCTATCTATTTGCATTCCTATGCGCAGCTCTATGGTTTTCTCTTTAAAATCGTGAGGGTTGCCCATACCGTATAGACAGGATACTGAAGACACTACTAAAATATCTCGTCTGGCCGAAAAAAGTGCAGAAGTGGTAGCTAGACGCATCAATTCTATCTCTTCGTTTATGGATAAGTCTTTTTCTATATATGTTCCCGATTGTGGAAGATAAGATTCTGGCTGATAATAATCGTAATAGGAAACAAAGTAATGAACTAAATTCTCTGGAAAAAAATTTTTGAATTCCAAATATAACTGGGCCGCTAGAGTTTTATTATGTGCTAATATAAGTGTAGGTCTTTGAATCTGCTCTATTACATTTGCCATGGTGAAGGTTTTGCCAGAGCCTGTTATTCCCAATAATGTTTGATGTTTTATGCCTTTATCTAATCCAGATACCAACTTTTTTATGGCGCTTGGTTGATCTCCAGTCGGGGTAAAATTTGAACTTAATTTAAATCTCAATTAGTTTACTTTTGGATGGGAAAAATTGTGATAAAATCATCACGTGTACAATCGCTCGAAATTACACATTTTTATTTTAACCCTTTGATTGAGTAATCCTTAAATATCAATGAATAAAAAAGTACTTCTAATCATATTAGACGGTTGGGGAATAGCAAAAAATAAGGAGGTATCAGCTGTAGATAAGGCAAACACTCCTTTTATAGATAGTTTGTACAAAAATTATCCTAATAGTCGTTTAGATGCTTCAGGCGAAGCTGTTGGGTTACCCAAAGGACAAATGGGTAATTCTGAGGTAGGACATATGAATATAGGAGCTGGAAGAGTAGTATATCAGGATTTGATGCAGATAAATTTATCTATAGAGAACGACTCTCTAAAAGACAATGAAATTTTGAAGAAAAATTTCTCAATGGCCAAGGCCGAAGCAAAGAAAATCCACTTTATAGGCTTGTTATCAGATGGTGGGATTCATTCTCACATCAACCACCTCAAAGCACTGTTGAAGATTGTAAAAGAAATGAAACTGAAAAATGTATTTCTACATATTTTCACTGATGGCAGGGATACAGATCCTAAAAGTGGAGTAAAGCACCTGGAAGATATAACTCAATACACATTAGATAGTCATATCAAAATATCAAGTGTGATAGGTAGATATTATGCAATGGATAGGGATAATAGATGGGAACGCATAAAATTAGCCTATGATTTAATGGTAAATGCAAAAGGAGAAAAGACTGATGATCCTATACGGTCAATAAAAAAATCTTATGAAAATGGTATAACCGATGAGTTTTTAAACCCTATTGTAGTCACAGATGAAAACGGAAAATACAATACCATATCAGAGGGAGATTTAGTAATATCGTATAATTTCAGAACCGATAGATGCAGGCAGATCACAGAGGCCTTAAGCCAAAGAGATCTCATAGAATGGGGAATGAAAAAAATAAACCTCAACTATATAACCATGACTAATTACGATGATAATTTCAAAGATATAGAAGTGATTTTCAGGAGGGATTTATTAGTCAAAACACTGGGAGAGGTATTGTCCGATAATGGCAAGAAACAGATCCGTATCGCAGAGACGGAGAAATATCCTCATGTGACATATTTCTTTTCTGGAGGGAGAGAAGAAGAATTTAAAGGGGAAAAAAGATTGTTATGTCCTTCTCCAAAAGTTGCTACATACGATCTTCAGCCATCTATGAGTGCTCGTGATATAAGAGACAAGATATCTGTAGAATTACAAAAAAAAGAGGCTGATTTTATTTGTCTAAATTTTGCTAATCCAGATATGGTGGGTCATACAGGAGTCATGCAAGCTGCTATAAAAGCTTGTGAAACAGTAGACGAATGTGCTGAATCTGTGGTAGAAGTAGCCTTAAATAACGATTATACAACTATAATAATTTCCGATCATGGGAATTCTGAGTGTATGATAAATGAAGATGGAAGTCCTAATACTGCTCATACTACGAGTCAAGTGCCTTTCTTTTTGATAGATAAGGACTGTAAAAATTTTGTGGTAAAAAATGGAAAATTATGCGACGTAGCCCCAACCATTTTAGATATTTTAGGAATTCCAAAACCTGAACAAATCGATGGACAAAGTCTCATAAGTTGATTTTTGATTATCTCAAATTATTTCGTAGGACAGTTTGTGAACTCACCTTAGAATATGGATTATTGATTTTTCAGAAAAATAATTCAATCATTAGTAGGATATTAAAACTACATTAGTAGGCTAAAGGGGATTTTATGGATATTACATATGATCCCTTTGCTGTGTTGAAGTCATTGAGATTTCAATTGTTGAAGTTTAACGTATTAATTATTGAATTATGAAAAAAAATAATCTAAAAGAGGTATTGTTATTTCTATCGTCCTTTCTTCTTATTGTTTCGTGTGAGAAGAATAAAGTAATTCCTGAAGATGAGAATCTTGAAAGTGCAATTCCTAAAGAGATAAAGAGTTTTAAACTAGAACCATCTAATAACGAAGAAAAAATAGGAGCTGATGATATAGAGGCTCAAGTCGTTGAATCCAATGGACAAAAAGTATATATTTTACTATTGCCTAATGGTGTAAAATCTGAAACTAAAGAATTTACTCCTACGATTACAACATCTGAAAATACTACTATAAGTCCTGAGAGTGGTTTTCCTCAGCAGTTAGGTAATATTAGTATGGTTGAAGGAAACTTTGATTTTTCTCAATCAGGTGTAGAATACACAGTTAAGTCCGATGAAGATCAGTCGATTAAAAAATACAGAGTTATTGCCGTTAGAGCTCCTGATAGTGTTAATGCTGCTGAGACTTCAATTACTGTTGAAAGTAATAATGACAAACTTTTAACTGATTCTACTAGTCCAGCTGTTGATGATTTAAAGCAGACAATAACATTTGGTTCTTTACAAGCCCCAAATCTAAAAAATGACATTAGTGAAGATGAGATTACATTGGGTATAAAAGTGAGTTTAACTCGGATAACTGCAGAAGATGGTGAAGATATTTATAAGGAGATTCCTTCTCCAACTATTCCAACTACGGTTTCTTTTAGTAAGAAAGGAGAAAGTGGAGATGATCTAAATACTTATGAGTCTATTATTCCAATTACATATGAGATAGAGGGAGAAACTTTTGTAAAAAATTATAAAACAATTATTTACAAAAGGTCTGATGCAAAAGTTAGAGAAGAACTTAAATCTTCTATCGCTGAATCTAAGGCTAAAGCTGAGGAAGCTAAGGGAATCGCTACTGAAGCTAAAGCTACTGCTACTGCTGTTAATGATGAAGCTGCTAAAACAACTGCTGATGAAGCTATTAGAGCTGCTACTGATGCTGAAGCTACTGCTGATACTGCTATTAACAGTGCTGAAACATCCAGCATTAGTGCTCTTAAAGAAAAGGTTACTGAAGTTGCTGCTAAAGCTGAAAAATCTAAGCAAGATGCTGATGCTGCTAAGATTGCTGCTGAAAAAGCTAAGCAGGATGCTGAGAATGCCAAAGTTGCTGCAGCTCAAAAAGCTGCTACTGATGCATTAGCTGCTGCTAATTCGGCTAAGCAAAAAGCTGAACAAGCTAAATCTGCTGCTGATACTGCTTCTCAGAAAGCTACAGAAGCTAAAAATAGCGTTGCTATCAATGTAGATGTTAATCCTCTATCTGCTATTCTTGAAGCTGCTGAAAAAGCTAAGCAAGATGCTGAGACTGCTAAAGGAGAAGCTCAAGCTGCTAAAACTGTTGCTGAACAAGCTGATACTGATGCTAAAGCTGCTAAGAGCGCTGTTGAGGCTATTACTGCTAAATCTGGAGAAACTAATACTGCTGCTCAGACCGCAAATGAGGCAGTTTCTAAGGCTAACGAAGCTGTTCAAACTGCTACTGCCGCTGAGTCTACTTCTAATGAGGCTATTAGAGTAGCTGCTGAGACTATTAAAGTTATTTCTCAGAAAGCCGCTGAGATTGCTGATGCTAAGGCTAAAGAAGCTAAAGCCGCTTCTGATAAGGCTGGAGAGGCTAAGAATACTGCTGACACTGCTGATACTGAAGCTCAAGCAGCTAAGGCTGCTGCTGATAAAGCTATGAATGACGCTAAAGCCTTAGCTGCCTCTATAGCTGACGCTACTCTTAGCACTGCTGTTGCTGTCGCTACTTCTGAGGCTGCAAAAGCTAAGATTGCTGCTGATACCGCCACTTCTGAGGCTGGAAAAGCTGCTGCTGAGGCCCAAAAGGCGAAGGCTGCTGCTGATAATGCTAATGCGGCTAAAACTGCTGCCGAGGCTGCTCTTGCTAATGTTGGAGAAGCTAATACTGTTGAAGCTATTGGATATGCTAAGACCGCCGTTGCTGAAGCGGCTAAGGCTGTTGCCGCTCAGAAAGCTGCTGAAGCCGCTAAAGATGCTGCTGAAGAAGCTAAAACTAAAGCTGAGACTGCTAAAGGTGAAGCTGAAGCAGCTCTTAAAAAGGTTCTTTTAGCTGTTGCTCAGGCTACAGCCCAGGCTTCTAAGGAAGCTGCTGAGGCTTCTAAAATTGCTGTTCAGACTTCTGCTGCTGAGGCTGGGAAAACTCAAACTGCAGCTAATACTGCTGTTACTGAAGCTGAAAAAGTTAAGGATGCTGCTACTCAAGTTGTTACAGCTGTTAATGCTTTAGCTTCTTCTATAGATGATGCTGATGATGCTAAGACCAAGGCTACTGCTGCTGTTGAAAAAGCTACTGTTGCTCAGGTTGCTGCTGAAACTGCGGCTACTAAGGCGGGATTAGCTCATACTGCTGCTGATACTGCTAAGAATCTAGCTGATACAGCTCAGTCTGCTGCTCAAACTGCTCTTCAAAAGGCTGAAACAGCCGTTAATACGGCTACGGCTACTGAGGCTCAGGCTGCTGTTGAAGCCGCTAAAGATGCTCAGTCTGCTGCTGATAATGCTAAGAGCGCTGCTGATGCCGCTAAGTCAGCTGCTCAGACTGCTGTTACTAAAGCTGATGAAGCTAAGCAAGCTGCTGATGATGCTAAAACTGCTATTGATAGTGCTAAGACTGCTATTGAGGCCGTTAAACCTGATTTGGCTGATGCGGTTAAAACTGCTACTGAAAAAGCTGCCGCGGCTGTTCAAGATGCTAATACTGCTGTTCAAAAGGCTAATGAAGCTAAAAGTGCTGCTGATAATGCTAAGAGCGCTGCTGATAATGCTGTTGAAGCAGCTAAAAAAGCTGTTGATGCTGCTGATAAAGCAGCTGACGCTGCTAAAAAAGCTTTTGACGTTGTCACTGCTGCTGCCTAGTTAAATAGAAAAGCTTCTAAACTGGAAAAAACTTTAAAAACCCGCTACAGTAAAAAAAACTGTAAAGGGTTTTTATTTAAGCGAAAGGTTGGAATGGTTAATCTATTATTTAACTTTGGTTCAAGACAACTTAAGGGGATTTTTTCTTATCCATTTTAACATACAAAAATACAAATTTTCATTTCGATAATTAAACCTCAATTCACACTCTTTTAGATGATAATAAAACTTGTGCTTATGGACTCCTCTAAACCTGGATAATCGAACTTTACATAGTCCCCAAAAATTCTCAATTCCATTAATGTGATTTACTCCTTTAGCAAATTCATTTTCACTATGTTTTACTCTATAATGCCTCTTATAACCATAGTTTACCAAGCCGTCATAAGACTTAAATCCATCAGTATAAATTGTACTTTCTTTACTTGCTCTGCTCTCTATAATAGGCATTATTACTGATGATGAGCAGTTTTTTTACAATTTGTGTATAAACTTTACCCTCTCTCTTTAACATACCAAATACTGGAACTTTTCCTCCTGATCCTCGTCCCCTTTTTCCCCTAACTCGTTTAGCTCCAAAATAACTCTCATCTAATTCTATTTCCCCTTGATTAAAGGGACTTTCTTCTTCGCATTTTTGAACAATTAACAAACGTAATTTGTCAAAAATTTTGTTGATAGTATAACGACTTACATTAGTCAATTTACTAACTTTTTTCGCTTCAATATCTAGGCAAAATAACCGTAAAATAGACCTGAATTTTGCCTCAGAAATTCTTGAACGAATTATATACTTGTTTTTCATAGATAACATAAGGGGTTACACGCATGTAAATTTACCTTAAGTTGTCTTGAACCTTAACTTTTAACCAAAAAATTAAGGGAACTCAGCTTTATAGTTTGTGAGGCCGAAATGATAAAGATTTGAGTTAAATCTTGATAAGTATTTTTTTCTAAATTTGCGGTCTCTTACAAAATAAGATTTTCTCATGAATTATAACACTAAAACGTTAGATAGTGATCGTTGTAAGCGGGTTAGATCTATACTTGTTTCTCAGCCAGAGAAGGCTAACGGCACTTCTCCCTATGACAATCTGACAAATAATTACAATATAAAAATAGATTTTATTCCTTTCATAGAGGTTGAAGGGGTTCCAGAGTTGACATTGAGAAAGGAAGAGAAATTAAATTTAAGTAATTTCACTTCGGTTATCTTTACCAGTAAAAATGCGATAGATAATTTTTTTAGAGTAGCAAACGAAATGCGATTCGACCCTAAAGGGTTTAAATATTTCTGTCAATTCGAAGTTCTAGCAAACTATTTACAGATATATATAGATTATAAAAAAAGGAATGTTTTTATAGGCAAAAAAACTATTCAAGACATGGCTGGCTATTTAAAAAAGCATTCTAAAGAGAAGTTTTTACTTCCTTCTTCGGATATACTGAATTCTACCACTGTTGATTGTTTGAATAAATTGGGAATAAATTGGACCAGGTCGTGTATGTACAAAACTGTTAGTTCTGATCTATCTAATTTAAAGGATGTTTCATACGATATGTTAGTATTTTTTAGTCCGCTGGGTATAAAGTCACTGTTTGATAATTTTCCAGAGTTTAAACAAAACGATACTCGTATAGCAGTTTATGGTTCTAGTACTTTAGAGGCGGTCGAGAGAAGAGGATTGATATGTGATATTAAGGCTCCTACTGTCGAGTCTACTTCTATGATTATGAATATAGAGAAGTACGTAGAGTTATCTAATAAAAAATAAAATAGTAATGAGTTACAATCTTTTAAAGGGGAAAAGGGGTATTATTTTTGGAGCACTAGACAGCGAATCTATAGCTTGGAAGGTAGCCGAACAGGCTTATTCCGAAGGGGCTACTATAGTGTTGACTAATGCTCCAGTGGCAATTAGAATGGGTGCTATTAACCAATTAGCTGAGAAGACAAATTCTCAAATTATACCTGCCGATATAACCTCTTTGGAAGATTTGGAAAATTTACTTAAAAAATCTGTTGATGTCTTAGGTGGAAAGATAGATTTCATATTGCATTCTGTTGGTATGTCCTTGAATATTAGAAAGGGCTATCACTATACAAATTCTAATTATGAATGGATGGCCAAAGGCTTAGATATATCTGCTATGTCTTTTCATAAATTGATGCAAACAGCTATGAATTTAGATGTTGTTAATGAATGGGGGTCTGTGGTGGCTCTATCATACGTTGCAGCTCAAAGAGTTTTTCCAGATTACGGTGAGATGGCAGATAGTAAAGCTTATTTAGAATCCATAGCTAGGAGTTTTGGTTATCATTGGGGAGTTAAAAAGAATATTAGGGTCAATACTATTTCGCAGTCTCCTACTCCTACTACTGCTGGTAAGGGGATAAAGGGATTCGATGGCTTTATCAATTATGCTGAAAGGATGTCTCCCCTTGGCAATGCTACGGCTCATGATTGTGCACTTTATGTCATTACTTTGTTTTCGGATTTGACTAGGAAAGTGACTATGCAAAATTTATTTCACGATGGTGGATTTTCTAGTGTTGGTATAAGTGAGCGAGTTATGGAACACTTTTCGGAAAAATAAAAAGCGCCAATGTTGAAAAAAACGCTAAATTTGTCGACTTTGTTTTCTGCAAAATTAAAATATATTTAGATGATGAAATGTTATGAAACTGTTTTCATTTATAATCCCGTTTTATCTGATGTTCAGGTTGATGAATCTGTTCGTCAATACAAGAGTTATTTAGAATCTCGTGGAGCTGAGATAATCTCTATAGAAAAATGGGGATTGAAAAAGTTAGCCTATCAAATACAGAATAAAAAGACGGGTTTTTATAATTTGATACAATTTCAAGGAGAAGGAGATTTAGTTTCGGATCTTGAATTGGAGTTTAGAAGAAACGAGCACATTATGCGTTTTTTGACCGTCTCTTTAGATAAGCACGCTTTGGATTATGCAGAGCAAAGAAGAAATAAATTAAAGTCTGTTACTGAAAACAAACAATAATAATGAGTGGATTTAATAAATACGCGAATAACAAAGATGTTAGGTATCTGACCCCTTTATCTATAGGGGTTAGGGATAGGAAAATGTACTGTCGTTTTAAGAAGATGGGAATCAAGTACATAGATTATAAAGATCCTGATTTTCTTATGAAATTTTTGAATGAGCAAGGTAAAATTTTGCCTCGCAGGCTAACAGGAAATTCTTTAAAGTTCCAGAGGAGAGTTTCGAGGGCTGTAAAGAGAGCTAGATTTCTTTCTCTTTTGCCTTATGTTGGGGATATGTTAAAATAATTTGGTGCTATTATGGAAGTTATATTAAAAACAGACGTAGAGAAATTAGGCTTTAAAGATGACTTAGTAAGCGTAAAGCCTGGTTATGCTCGTAATTTTCTAATACCTAAGAAGTTTGCTGTTTTAGCTTCGCCTTCAGCTAAGAAGATGCTTGAGGAAACTCTCAAGCAAAGACGATTTAAGGAGTCTAAGATTGTAGAGGCGGCTAGGGAGATGGCTAATAAGGCTAAGGATTTGGATATAAAAATATCTGCTAAGGTGAGCAAGTTAGGTAAATTATTCGGATCTATATCTTCTGCAGAATTATCTTCTGCTCTTTCTAAAGAGGGAGTAGATTTAGATAAAAAATTTGTTCAAATATTCGGTTCAGGTCTTATAAAAACTGTTGGCAAATACGAAGCTAAATTGAGATTTCACAGGGATGTTATAGTAGATATTTCTTTTGAGGTTTTGGCTGAAAAATAAAAAAACTAAAAGAGAAATTTATTAAGAGTAACAAATCTTTGTTTTAACTCTTAAACACCTCACCGTTATATAGAATTTCCCCATCGCAGAAGCGATGGGGAAATTTGTTTTATATGCTCCTAAAGAATTAAGACGATCAATAAAAATTTTGATATTACTCATTATAGGAAAACTATTGAATTTGTTTTTTTATCCAAAGTTGCTCAGTATTATAGAGCTATATTTCTATAGTAATTAAAGTAGTTATTTAATAGTGATTATTTCATCTTCATTTAGTAAGGGTTCGTTTTTGAAACGTAAAAAGAGTTGGGCTACTGTTACAGTATCCTTTTCACAGTATCTTGCAATGCGTTTGATATTTTTTTCTTCATAAAAAATAGAGGCTACCTGGCTTCCATCGATATCATCTTTAGGAGTGGGTATATTTAAGATAGAGGCTAGTAGTTCTAAGGAAGTAAAGTGTTTGTAATCTCCAAACTTCCACATTTCCATGGTGTCTATATGTGCTATTTCCCAAGGTTTTTTTCCTGAGAGATTTAGTATATCTGGCAGTTTAATCTGAAGTATTATCATTCTTCGAGCTATATAAGGAAAATCAAACTCTTTTCCATTATGTGCGCAGAGCAGACATTTCCTGCCACTGTGGTGATTATCTAATAGTTCTTTGAATTCTAACAAAATATCTCGCTCATTATAGCCGAAGAAAGATTTTACGCGCAACTGTCTCTCGTTTTCATTGGGCTTATTACATCTAAAAAAAGCTACGGAAATACAAACAATTTTTCCAAATTCAGCCCAAATGCCAGCATTTTTATAGAATTCTTCAGGGCTAGTATCATCCTTTCTGGCATACTGAGTCTTTTTGTCAAATAATCTTTGTTTGTATGAACATAGAGATCCCCAATCTTTTTCTTGAGAGACGGTCTCTATGTCTATGAATAAGATGTTTTTATCATAGTTTTTAAAATCCATATTTGTGAATTACACAATTTTACTTGTTAATTCTGGATATTAGCAGTTGTAAAATTTTATAATATTATATTTTATAGGTATTTGAATACTTCTTCGTAGTTAGGTTCATTTGATACTTCACTTACCAATTCAGTATACTTTATAGTTCCATTTTTATCTATTAAAACAACTGCTCTAGCCAAAAGACCAGACAGAGGTCCAGAGCTTATGTTAAGGCCGTAAGAATTACCAAAATTTCCAGTTCTAAAATCGGATAGGGAAATCACATTTTTTATATCCTGTGCCCCACAAAAACGACTTTGAGCAAATGGTAGATCCCTAGAGATGCAAAGCACTTTTATATTTTCAGATAGGCTAGCAGCTTTTTGATTAAATTGTTTTACAGATAGAGCGCAAGTAGCTGTATCTATACTGGGAAATACATTTAAAATTATATCGTTACCATCGAAAGTATTTAATTGTACTTCTGATAAATCGTTAGCGACTAATGTAAAATTAGGTGCAGGGGATCCTACTTTTGGTAAAGTTCCACTTACAGTTACTGGCTTTCCTTTTAGTGTAATATTTTGCATTTTAATTTTTTTAAAAAAAGTTTATTCAAAAGACGGGGCAATTTAGTGAAAAATAATTTCTTAATTTAAGAGGTTTTTTTTGTTGTACTCATGGAAAAATAGAGGGAATAAATTATTTGTACATTTGCCTTCCAAAATAATTGAACTATAGCTAGCTATATAAAACATATAATTAATCAAGGGGAAATAGAATTAGATGATAGTTATTTTGGAGCTAAACGAGTTCGAGGAAAAAAGAGGACGTGTATCAGGAGGAAAAGTTTGAGTATTCAGTGTGTTAAAAATAGAAAAGTTTATACAAATTGTGAAAAACTTTTCATGATCAATAATGCCTATTATAGGGAATAGAGTGTGTAAAAAAAAGTACAATTTATCACCTAAAAGAGTGTGAATGGGATTTAATTATCGCAATGAAAATTTGTATTTTTATTTGCTAGAATGGCTAAGAAAAAAATCCCTTAAGATATCTTGAGCCTTAAATTATTTAGAGTTTGGTTCATATAAAGAGATTAGAAATGAAATTTGTGTTTTCTAAATTATCCAAAAATAAGACATTTAATTTTCGCCCTAGGTTCTATAGTAAGATTAAAGAAGATATAGAACAATCAAAGACTAAAAACAAAGATAGAAACTATTTAACCAGGGAAAATATTAGGTCAGAATGGAATAAACGCAGTAGAGTATCTATGTATTCTAAAGAATCTAAGAAGGCTTATGCTAGACTTTTAGTAATTTTACTCATACTTTTTTATTTGATATACATTATTGTTGAGTTCAACGCTGTTGAGATATTAAAATGGATATCATAGAATTATTACCAGATCGCATCGCAAATCAGATAGCAGCTGGAGAGGTAGTACAAAGGCCATCTTCGGTAGTTAAAGAATTATTGGAGAATTCTGTAGATGCTCAGTCTACATCTATTAATCTCATATTGCAAGACGCTGGCAAAAAGCTGATAAAGGTAATAGATGACGGAGTGGGGATGAGTCCTAACGATGCTCGTATGTCATTTAAAAGGCATGCTACTTCTAAGATAAGGTGTGCCGATGATTTATTTAAACTCAAGACCAAGGGATTTAGAGGGGAAGCATTGGCTTCTATAGCGTCGGTATCTCATGTTGAGATGAAGACTAAATTTGAAAGTGCAGAATTGGGCGTTGAGTTAAAAGTCGAGAAGGGGGAGGTATTATCCCAAGAAGAGATAGTTCTAAGTAGAGGCACATCCATAGGTGTTAAAAATATATTTTTCAATATTCCAGCTAGAAGGAAATTCCTCAAATCAGACAAGATAGAGCTAAAACACATAATAGATGAATTTCAACGTGTGGTATTATCTCACCCTGAGATATCCTTTACTCTTTCTCATAATAACAGTGATATTTATAATCTAAATTCCACCAATCTAAAAAAGCGTATAATATCTCTGTTTGGCAAGAAAAGTGATGATAGCCTAGTCAGAATAGAAGAAGAATCTCCCGATATACACATATATGGTTTTATAGGTAAACCCAGTTTGGCAAAAAAAACTAGAGGGGAACAATTTTTCTTTGTCAATAATCGTTTTATAAGGAGTTCTTATATAAATCACGCTATAAATAGTTCTTTTGAGGGATTGCTACTCAGTGGTTATCACCCTTCTTATTTCATCTATATGGATATAGATCCCTCTCAGATAGATGTAAATATACACCCTTCAAAAACCGAGATAAAGTTTGAAAACGATTCGTATATATATGCTTTGATAAAATCTGTGGTAAAAAAAGCATTGGGACAATACAATATAACTAGTACTATAAATTTTGAAAACACCAGTTTGTTTGATATTCCAGATGATAAAAATTATCAAAAGAAAAATGTTTTTAAAGCATCTAGTGCTAGTGTAAAAGTAGATCGCAATTTTAATCCCTTTACCAAAGAGTATAGTCAAAAACCTCAGTGGGAAGGTATTTATGAAAATACAGAAAACATAAATGTTTCTAATGAAATAAAAAGTGATTTGGACAGCTCAGAGCCATACTCTTCTCTGATAATAGAAAAAAAGGATGTTCAAGATTCTCTATTTGAGAGAAAAGAGTACAACGATATCTCACCTTATAGTATACATGGCAAATACATTTTGTCGCATAAAAAATCAGGTGTTATACTAATACATCAAAATAGAGCACATCAGAGAATACTGTACGAAAAATATAAATCTCCTGTAAAACTAAATCAGATAGTTTCACAGAAGTTATTATTTGGCATAGATATAGCTCTCAATAAAGATGACATCATATTCTTAAAGGAGATATATGAAAATTTGAAAAATATGGGATTTGAAATAGATGGGTTAGATAGTGATATAAATACCATATCTGTAAAAGGCCTTCCTCCTTATGTTGATGCCAAGGAGGTAAAGGGTATTATAGAGGATATTATCGAAAACTTTAAGTTAGATAGAGAAATAGCTAATAATAAACAGGATATGATGATAAAATCTATTGTGAAAAACTTAGCTGTAAAAACTGGACAATCCTTAGATAAGGAGACTATGGTTTGTTTGATAGATCAGTTATTTGCATGTAATACTCCTATGTTGTGTCCATTTGGAAAGACTACTTTTATAACCTTGAATATTTCAGATATAGATAAAAAATTTAATTAGTATGAATTACACTAGTCCTGGTAGTTTCAGTTCTTTTCCTCCTGTGATAAAAAATCTCATTATCATAAATGGGTTGATGTTTCTTTTGACTTTTTCTCTTAAGGGTATGGGGCTTGATCTAAATAGGATTTTAGGGTTGTATATTCCTGAGAGTCCTATGTTTGAGCCTATACAGTTCATCAGTTATATTTTTATGCACGGCGGGTTTGAGCACATACTGATCAATATGTTTATGCTTTGGATGTTGGGAAATACTCTAGAAAACATATGGGGTTCAAAGAGATTTTTAATGTACTATTTAATCACGGGTTTGGGTGGTGGAATATTACATGTCTTGGCAAAACATATAGAGTTTAGCAGTCTTAGCACACAGTTGTCATCTGAGGAATTAAATATGTTGTACAGTGAGGGAGCTAGGATTTTGGGAGAGGGTAAAAACTGGTCTAGTCATATTTTGGCAAATGCCAATTTAGCATTAAATACTCCTACGGTAGGGGCCTCTGGAGCTGTTTTTGGAATATTGTTAGCTTTTGGTATGATGTTTCCAAATCAGTATATATATGTTTATTTCATAATTCCTATTCGCACTAAGTATTTTGTGATAATTATAGGATCTATGGAGTTGATTAGAGGCTTGACTTTAACGGGAGGCAACGTAGCGAATTTTGCTCATTTAGGTGGGATGGTCTTTGGTTTTGTGCTTATTAAATACTGGAAGGCTAAAGGAAATATGATGTGATATTTTTTATGGAGGCAGAAATTTATTTTATTTCTAAACTCATAAATCATTTTATATGTTTTAAGTATGAAAGAAAAAACATTGCTCAACCATAGGGAATTATATGTGACTTTAGAGCGGTTAGCCTATCAGTTGATAGAGAATCACGGAGATTTTTCCCATAGTGCTATAATAGGTATTCAGCCTAGGGGAGTTTCAGTCGCTAAAAAGATTTACAGTCTAGTATCTAGTATTTTAAATGTTGAGGATATTAAATTAGGATTCTTAGATATTACTTTTTTTAGAGATGATTTTAGAATAAAAAAAGATTCTTTAAAGGTGAGTAAGACGTCTATAGATTTTTTAGTTGATGGCAAGAAAATAATACTGATAGATGACGTTTTATACTCTGGGAGAAGTGTTTGTTCTGCTTTTGCGGCTATAAATTCTTTTGGAAGGCCCTTGAAAATAGAGTTACTTACATTGATAGACAGGCGTTTTAGTAGGGATACACCCATACAAGCTGATTATAAGGGAAAGGAAGTAGATTCTTTTAATACGGAGAGGGTAGTTGTAAAGTGGGAAGAGACTCATGGTGAAGAAGGTGTTTTTTTAGTTGATAATTAGATTATGAAGCATTTGAGCACGAGCAATTTACTCGGAATAAAGGATATCACAAAGGAGGATATAGATTTGATATTCCAAGTGACTGATAATTTTAAAGAGGTAATAAATAGGCCTATAAAGAAAGTTCCAACACTGAGAGATATAACTATAGCGAATTTATTTTTTGAAAATAGCACTAGAACTAGATTGTCTTTTGAATTAGCTGAAAAGAGGTTGTCTGCTGATGTGATAAATTTTTCGGCTTCTTCTTCTTCTGTCAAGAAGGGAGAGACTTTGGTCGACACGGTCAACAACATATTATCTATGAAAGTAGATATGATAGTTATGAGACATCCTAGTGCTGGAGCTGCTAAGTTTCTACAGAAACACGTAAAGGCGAGTATTATAAATGCAGGAGATGGAACCCATGAGCATCCCACTCAGGCTCTTTTAGATTCCTATTCTATAAGGGAGAAATTTGGAGATTTAAAAGGGTTGAAGGTCGTGATAGTAGGAGATATTATGCATTCTAGAGTTGCGTTATCAAATATTTTCGCTATGAGGCTGCAAGGCGCAGAAGTGATGGTATGCGGCCCTATAACTCTTATTCCCAAGTATATTGAAGAATTAGGAGTCAAGGTAGAGTACAATTTAAAAAGAGCTTTAGAATGGTGTGATGTAGCCAATGTTTTGCGCATACAAAATGAGCGTCAGAATACGGCATTTATACCATCTTTAAGGGAATATATCAAATCCTATAGCATAGATATGGAGTTGTTAGATTCTCTAAATAAAAAGATTACTATTATGCATCCTGGTCCTATAAATAGGGGAGTGGAGCTAAGTAGTGAAGTTGCCGACTCTGATAATTCTATAATATTAGAACAAGTAGAAAATGGTATAGCCGTGAGAATGGCAGTTATGTATCTGTTATCTCCGAGTTTATCCTAGATAGAGACTGTAAAGTTAACTCTGTCAAATGTGTTTTTATTTACTCAAATCAATAAGAGAAAATCCTCTCAAAGTTATCTTGAAGCTAAAAATTTACAATCAAAATTTAGTATTGATTGGGATAGAGACCTTATTTTTTTCAAGTCTTTAAGCGAGTTTAAAGCCAGATTATTCATAGATATATTTCAATATTGGGAGTAAAGTGTTAATTTTTGGGGCTTTACTCCAAAATCAACCACTTTAGATAAATCCCAAAAGTGAGGAATAAAAATACTGAGTGAAGTAATCTTTTTAACCTGAAAAATTTATATAACTACCAATAATCCAGGTTAAATATCCAACTAAAACATTAATTCAAGTCAGTTAAAAAGCATTTTTGTATGGTGAAAAAAATAGTATTTTTACTATACTAATTTTTTAGCAAACCCTAAGTTATGAAACAGATTTTTAGCATATTGTGCTTATTATTTTTTAGTAGCCTTTGCTTTATGATTAATACCTCCTTCTATTACTCTGTAAAGAGTCCTAGTATTGTTACTACTAATTCCCCTCAAATTATAAAATTTGAAATAGTAGATGCTACTGGAAAAGTTATAAAAAAAATATGTAATATAGATCAAGGAAGAACGGATAATTATTATTTTATTGAAATAACATATACAGGGAACTTTTCAAGTGTTAGAAAATTAATTGTTAAAAGTGCTAAGCTTAGCGGTGGTAGTAGTGCAGTATCGAGTTGGGAGATAGAAGATGATAGTGAAGATGTCAAAGAAATAGTTATCATATCAAATGCTCATAGAGGATTTGATAAGGGAAGTACTGTTTACAAACAGTCTATAAATTTTCCAGAACTACTTGTAGGCAAACACAAGATGAAGATTGAAGAGTTAGCAAGTTCAGGCGCTAAAAAATCTGATGGTTTAACAAAGGACTACGATGGTGTATTTGAAATTATCGAAAACCTAGCCCAGCCTTCCATAGAAGAAGGAACACAAATAACACCAGCAGCAGCTCCAACAGGAAAGGAGCTTTATGTTGCTCCTAATGAGAAGACCACTTTAACATCCTCAGAAAAAGATACTAAATTTTCAGGCGAAATAGCATACGAATGGTATAAAGATGGGCAAAAGATAGAAAATAGGGACAATAAGTCTATTCAAGTAGATAAAGGAGTTTATGAAGTGCTTCATAAGATAGTTAGATCTGAAACCTCAGAGATTGATTGTGACTCTCCAAAATCTTATCCAGTAACAGTAAAAGAGTACTCTGTAGACATTGCGGTAGACGCTAAAGGTTGTGATACGGGAATAAAATTAACTGCTGAAGTTGATAAGATCCTAACTGGATATAGTGCTACATATCAGTGGACAAAAGATGACACAGATATTAGCGCTAGTGGAACTAGTAAAGAATATATGATAAGTGATGTTGCCAACAGTAGAACTGCTAAATTTTCTGTAAAGGTAACCATTAAAAAACCAGGCGACACTGTAGTTTGTAGTAATTTAGAACCTGAAAAACCTTTTGATTTTTCAAAGCCAACTATTGAGATAAAGACCAGTTCTAAAGAAAACAGATTGTGTAAATCTAATCCTTTTACTAAAAATACACCTAGTATTACAATTTCTGCTACAGATTTAACAGAAGATAAAAATGAGTTAAAAACAGGGGTAAAGGTAGGGAGCTCAGATATTAAAAATGTAAAATGGTTTAAAGATGGCACCAAAATTGAAGGTAAAACAGTCGTCCCACTAGAAGTGACTGAACCTGGAAAATATAGGCTAGAGTTAGATATAGGGGATCAACATTGTACAGGTCTAAAAAGCCAAGAGATAGAGATATTAGAGCCTTTAGATTTAAAGGTTAGTACAAAGTTAGGAAACAACTATTTATGCGACAGAAATAATGCCCTAAGTGTGAGCTTTGATGGAGAGGCTTTTGTTTCAGCTGCGGAAAGTGAGTTCAAATGGTATAAAATGGATGCTCCTGCCGCTTCTTCTGCTTCTTCTCCTTCTCCTTCTCCTTCTCCTTCTCCTTCTCCTTCTCCTTCTCCTTCTCCTGCTCCTTCTCCTTCTCCTTCTCCTGCTCCTACCAAGCCTAAACCTCTTGATATTCGTAGATCAGGCTTAATGTTAGTTTCGTTATTTACTGCAGTTGCCAAAATAGGTGCTGGCGCTGTTGTTTCTACTGTTAGCCCAGGTTTAGCCAAGGGTTTGAAATTAGATCAAGAATCTATTGATAAAGACATGAAAAAGATGGCTGCAGATATAGAAGCTGCTGTTGTTGGCGGAACTCTTGTAGCTGCAGGCAAGATCTTTACTCCTACAGAAATAGGTAGATATTACGTTACAACGGAATTACTGGGTCCTGAGGGCTGTGTAACATACAGTAATCCTATAGATATAGTAGAAATGCCAAATCCTACTATAGAACCAGCTAATCCTGAGATAATGTGTGGTAAACCTCTTACGTTAGAAGCAAAGACAACGGTAAAAGAAGAAGTAGATTATGTTTGGGAAAAGAGGAATGATGATGGTTCTTCTAATACTGCTAATAAAGAAATTTTAAGCTCTACTAGCTCCTTAGTAGTAGGAGGAGACACAGGTAATGGCTCTGGAACCTATATGGTAAGTATGGTTACCAAAAATGGTTGCAGTAAAGAGGCTCAAGTAAAAGTCACTAATGGAAGAAGAACATTCCCGGCCGTAACATTAACGTCCTCAAGAATAGCAACATGTGCAGAGTCAGATATATTGTATTCTAAGATAACTTATGCTACAACTCTGAGGGCTACTGCTAGTAGCCATCTTTCTGGAGGAGAATACAGATGGTATAGAAATAAAGTTGAGATACCTAATGAGAACACAGAAAGACTTGAATTAGAAGAATTCCGCTCTGGAGACTATGAAGTGTCATATGTAGATGGAAACTGTAGTTCGAATCTGTCTACAGCTGTTGAGGTTAGGCCTAAAAGTTTAGAAGCTCTTATCTCAGCCACCCATTCTGGTTTCTTGTGTGAGGTAGAAAAACAAGTTACCATAACAGGAAATCCAATGATAGGAGAAGGAGATGGAACATATCAATGGTATAAAGACAATGAGCCTATTCCTGGAGCGACTAGTAGTACATATAAAACGGGTGAACTTGGAAAATACCATTATGTATTTGATCACAAAACAGCCAAATGCAAGATAAAGAGTAAATATTTAGAAGTACAAGAATCGGATATGGGAGTATATGAGCCAGTGAGATATTTAAGAAGAGGAGAATACACATCTTTTGTGGCTTATGGTGGAAAAGAGCATTTTTGGAATACAGGAGCAAGATCATATAGTATCAAAACCAATCCTGTATATGAGGACAGAGAGTATATAGTAGATATCACTTCTGAATATGGCTGTAGAAAGAGAGTTGTGTGTAAGGTAATAGTAGATAACGGATTAACTAATATACTAACCAATCAAGATAGTTGGAGTATTCCAGAAGAATACAGAAAAGATCATATAACTCTTTACATCTACGATAGGATAGGTCGCTTGATTTACGAAAAAAGGAACTATGACAACAGTTGGTCTTTTGAAGGAAAAAACGGAGGCACGTATTATTACATTCTTAGAATAACAAAGGATGGCAAGATCACAGATATAAATGGTTATATAACAGTTCTTAGATAATGTGTGTTTTTCTGACTGGTTGTCAAATCATAGTTTTTTGGCTAATTTTTTTTGGACTTATAATAAGTAATCTTTCCTATGAAATGTTTTTATATTACCAAAAAGCGAATCCATTATCAACTATATAAAGCTTTTGTTTACATAGTCAAAAAACGACAAAAAAGACGAGTTCTGTTTGATTAGCAAAAAAGTTAAGGAAAAATATAACGTCTAATCTATTTTTATGCAACTATGAATAATCCAGGTTAAGCCGTTTACTTTTTTAGTAAAAATTTACTATAATTAAACTCAGGGTTTTAAATATTTTTGCGTTTTTAACTTCAATCTAGAATGAAACATTGGATCAAAGCTTTTAGGCCAAAGACATTACTCCTTTCAACCTCTGGAATTTTATTGGCTATACTCTTAGCTAGCAGTAATGGATTTACAAATATAGTAGTCAGTATTTTAACACTATTGACAGCTATCTGTTTACAAATACTCTCTAATCTGGCTAATGATTATGGAGATGGCGTAAAGGGGACAGACAAACATCGTACGGATCGTCTTGTGCAGACACAACTCATTTCCAAAGAAAAAATGATAAGAGCTATGCTCTTATTTAGTTTTTTATCTCTGTTGTTTGGCACATGGGTATCTTATTACGTTTTTCAATTTACTTTTTACGGAATATTGTTTGTATTATTAGGAATATGCGCTGTCGTTGCAGCTATAAAATATACAGTAGGAAAAAACTCTTATGGATATTACGGTATGGGAGATTTATTTGTATTTATATTTTTTGGACAGCTAAGTGTTTTAGGTACTTATTTTTTGATTTCCAAAACATTACCTTGGCAGATAATATTACCAGCCTCTTCCATAGGTCTTTTTAGTGTATCGGTTCTCAACGTAAATAACCTCAGGGATTTTGAAACCGATAGATTAGCCAAAAAAAATACTATGGTCGTAAGAATGGGTGTGAAAAGAGCTATGGTATATCAATTTGTATTACTGTTATCTGCATTTGCATTGGCTCTTTTGTACAATCTGATGTTCTTTTCTAATTGGACACAATTTCTATATTTCATCATCTTGATTCCTTTGGCAAAACATATATACACTGTATATAACATAAAGGATATTAAATATTTTGATTTTGAATTAAAAAAAGTAGCACTTATCACTTTTGTCTTTGCTATAACTTTTGGCGTAGGGCAGATATTATGAGAGCTTTTTATGAGAAATACATATTAGAATTTATAAATCCAGTATACACTTCCAGGGGAGGGATGTCTTCTAAAGAAGTCTATTTTATTACAGTACAAGACGATAATAATACAGGCATAGGCGAAGCTGGAATCCTTAAAGGATTAAGTATAGATAATCACTTAGAATACGAATCAAAACTAAAATGGGTATGCGATAATATCGAATTGGGCAGAGATGTTTTACTCGAAGGGTTATTTATGTTTCCATCTATACGATTTGCTGTAGAGATGGCCTTTATAGATTTAAGTATAAAGGAAAAGCACGTTTTATTTCCCTCTGATTTTACCTTGGGAAAGGATAGCATCTCCATAAACGGATTAATATGGATGGGAGATGTAGAATTTATGAGAAAACAGATAATAGATAAGATCCGAGAAGGATTTAACTGCATAAAGATAAAAATAGGAGCTATAGATTTCAATACAGAATACAATCTGATAAAAGAGATCCGTAGAGAATTCGCAGATGATATTGAGATAAGGGTAGATGCCAACGGCGCTTTTTCTACTTTTAAAGAGGCTTTGGAGAAGTTAAAGCGTTTGTCTGATCTGCAAATCCACTCTATTGAGCAGCCCATGGCAAAGGGCCAAATACAAGATATGGCTAGGTTATGTGAAAACCCTCCTCTGCCAATAGCTCTTGATGAGGAATTGATAGGAGTATTGTCATATGACGATAAATACAAACTTTTAGAAGATATAAACCCTCAGTATATCATTTTAAAACCTAGTTTATTAGGAGGATTTTCTTCTAGTCAAGAGTGGATAGATATAGCTGAAAAACAGAGTATAGGTTGGTGGATAACTTCTGCTTTGGAAGGCAATATAGGTCTCAGCGCTATTTCTCAATGGACCTACACTTTGAAGACTAAAATGCCTCAAGGTCTGGGAACTGGCAAGTTATATAGAAATAATATCGAGTGTCCCTTGAATATAAAAAAAGACCGATTGTATTATTACCTATAATCTTTAAAAAAAACACTGTTAAAAAATTACTGTTTTAAAATTTCTCTTTGAGACTTTGAGAAAAGAAATTCCATACAGGGTCATTAGGAGTAGGGCATTTTAACTTAATATTAGTTTTGCTAATAGGATGTAAAAATTCTATGCTCTGAGCGTGTAAGTGTATACTTCCATCTTTATTAGTTCTGTTAAATCCATATTTAATATCTCCTTTTATAGGACATCCTATAAGGGATAATTGAGATCTGATTTGATGATGCCTTCCAGTTTTTAGAAGTATATCAAGTAGATAGTAATTATCTGATTTAGATATTAAGTTATAGTGCAGAATAGATTTTTTTGAGTTTTTCACTTCTGTTAGATGGGCTATAGATTTATTTTTTTTTCATTTTTAATTAGATAATGCACCAGAGTGTTTTCTTTTTTTTCTGGTTTGTTTTTTACTACGGCCCAATATGTCTTTTTGATTTGATTCTCATTGAACATTTTATTCATTCTTTGTGTTGCTTTGCTGGTCTTGGCAAATAGTATTATTCCGCTAGTGGGTCTGTCTATTCTGTGGATTGTGCCTAAAAATACATTTCCAGCCTTATTATATTTTCTTTTGAGATATGTTTTTACTATTTCGCTCAAAGGAGTGTCTTTTGTTTTATCACCTTGTACGATGTCGCCTGCCTGCTTATTGATGACTATAATATGGTTGTCTTCGTATAAGACATGTATATTTTTTACCGTGGTTTTTTCTTTTTTTATCGACACTTGAGATAATTTGATCTGATTATTTGATTTGTGTTAGATGCAACTTAGAATGGTTTTCTTTTAGAGAATTTGCGCGAGTAAATTTATAAATTTTTGAGGTTGATATAATTGGGGGTGATTTTTCGGCTATAATATAACAGCCTTGAAATTTTTGAGATTAAAGAGATTTATGAACAAGTATTTACAAGAAGAAAGGACTAAAATCCCTTTTTCTATTTTTAGGATTTCATGATTGTTTTAAAAAAAACCTCTCTCGGTTTAAAATAATACTACTAACCCAGCTAATGATTTATTTCCCTATTGAGGAGTAGGGGAGTTAAGTATGGTTTGTGGTTAATGGAGGTTTAATGCTTAAAGCATTAAGGCTGTTAGCTTTTTTTATGATTATAAAAAATTGAAGAAAATGAAAATATTAAAAAACGTTTTATCATTACTGCCCCTTGGATTAGTGGTTATTTCTTGTTCTAAACCAGCTGAAGGGCTTAAAACAGAGGTAAAATAAAAACCAAAAGCTTTAGACTTAATAGTAACTTCTGTGAAGATTGAGAAATCTAAAAATCTAGATGATGTAGGGACTGAGGTTTCTGAGTTTTATGAAAGACTATTTATAACTAGAATCCCTGTTAGGGATAAGAATAAAACTAAAACTGATAGTGAACCCGACAACAGATATCCAGATAAATTTGAAACCCAAACTGGAGATATAAAAGGAGATGCATTTTTATAAAATTTCCTTACAACTCACAATTTAAGCCTTTAACAGAGGATATCCATATTAAAGTTACTGTTACTTTTAAGCCCTTTATTTAAGGGGTTATATTAGAAGCTAAAAATGGACAAAAGGTTCCTATCAGAGATAAAACCACAGAGCTTCCTGTTAAAGTAGCACAAAAAGATCTTAATTTCGAAAAATTACAAGCTGCTTCTACTAAGCAGGTTTATAGATTCACAAAAGCTGGAGAGAATCCTACAGATGCTCCTTCAGTAAAAGAGTATACTGTAGTTTTTAAATTCTCTGAGACTAAATCTTCTGATTGTACTATAGAGTAAGGTAATTTTGGATTTAGTAGCGGTCTTTTCTACTTTCTCTTTATCGATCTTGCTAAAGTCTTGAGGTGTAGGATCTATATCTTCTTCATCTGCGATACTCTGAGCATACTGCCACATATTTTCCAGCTGCTCGGACATTTTCTCTTTACGAGTCTTAATCACATTACCCCAAACAAAAGTATAACGTCCCGCCATGGATTCAATTTTAGCCCCATCTGTAAAAGACTTCCTTGAGTGTTAACAAGCCTTCATCTGCCAATAACAAGACCACTTGTTTGAAAATATCTTTAAAAATGGTCTTGAGTTTTTTTACTACGGAAACGGGCAATGGTATTGTGATTTACTACCTGTTGAGCTGAAAGCTACATATAATGATGTTTTCACGCATTGCTTTCTCAATTTTTCTTGAAGAATAGGTGTTATCCATGTAGGCATATACCATTACTCTGAGTATCATCTTAGGATGGTAGCTTGGTTTCCCTTCTTTACTGTACTCAAAAATCAACAAATTGAGGTTTAGTTGTTCAATCACACCATTTACAACTCGCACAGGATGATCTGCAGGAATCAATTCTTCTATACTAGGTGGAAAAAGCCAATTTTGTCCTTGGTTGTAGTCCCTGAAATTTGTATTCATATTATTTGGTTATAAATTAGTTAGAAAGATAAACTAACAGGTAAAAACTACACTTTAAAACAAAAAAACTACCTCAGTTTTGAGACAGCTTCATCAATTTAAGCGGCCAGTGTAATAAAATTTCATTGCGATAATTAAATTCCTCATTTTAAACTCTTTTAAAGTAAATAGCTTTTGAATAAGATAAAGCGCTTATAGTTAGATTTTAGGTTAAGATTTATTTCATTATTATGAGTGTGATATTGATAGAGTACTCCAGTTTAGTTAATGTTTCTTTTGTAAGAAATGTCAAATTTCTAATAAAAATAGCCTCATGAGCATGCAAGTACTCACCCTCCCACTATCAGCCTTAAACCTAAATAATTATACTTCTTTCAAGTATTTTTATTAGTCAAACTCAGGTTAATAGGTAAAAAACTACACTTTTAAATAAAAAACTGCCTCGTTTTTGAGACAGCTTCCTTCATTTACACCCTTTAAGGGATAGTCTCATAATATTAAGGAGATATTAGCAAAACAATTCTTACCTTTACTATTACGTTAGAATTATTTTATAGATCGAGGTATTCGTTATTGATAATCTCTGCTTTGTTATATAATAAAGTGGTTTATAGATTAATATCTATAGAACCTTAGTCTTTAATAGTTTATAAAATTGAATAATTATGATGAATTTAAGATTTTTTATAAAGGGCATTTTGTCTTTTGTAATATTTTCAGTCGTTTTTTCGTGTATCAAGGCTAAGAAGGTTACAGATACAGCAGAAGATCCAAACCTGAGTTCGGATAAGGTTATTACACTATTTGAACTTAAAGATTCTGATAATAAAGGCAAGAATCTAGGTAAAGATGTATCAGTTACTATAGATACGGATAATTTTATTATACCCTTAACTGTTACTCATAATGCTATTTTAGAAGGATTAAGGTTTAATGTTAGGATTTCTGATAACTCTAAAATAAGTCCTTCTGCTGAAGAAGAAATTACTTTTGAACCTGTAGAAGGATCTAATTTTAAAATTTATAGAAAAATATTTAAGGTAACAGCTCAAGATGGTAGCGTTCAAGATTATACAGTAAATGTAACTAAGGCTTTATCTAATGATTGTTCTATAAGCAGTTTTGTATTGGAACAATCTAAAAATACAAATAAGATTTTTGCAGATAGAAAGGGGGTTATTGATGAAAATACGGTGGTTCCACCTACCATAACCCTACATGTATCTGAAAATGCGGATTTAAATGGTCTTAGCCCTACAATAATTCATACAGGCGTTAGTGTTTCACCAGCTGCTGATGATAAGAGTACTGTTTTTACTGCAGATTCTGGAATAGATTATACAGTAATTGCTGCAAATGGAGAAAAAAAGATATACAAGGTAATAATCATTAAAGATTTAAAATCATCTAGATTAATATCCTTTAATTTTAAAGCAGAAGGGGACAATCTAAATACTGGAAATATCGTTAAAGATATAACTGGAGATATTGATCATAATGCTAAAACAGTAACAGTAAAGGTTCCTTACAATGCAATTATCACTGCTTTGACTCCTGAAGTATTAGTAAATGAGGGATCTGAAGTTACTCCTAAAATAGGAGGAGGAGCTAATACAGCACAAGACTTTAGTGATTCAAAAGTTTATACTATAATGGCTCAAGATGGAACTAGTGTTGATTATACTGTAAATGTTAGTAAGTACGATGAGCCTAAGATAAGTAGTTTCAAGTTTGGGGCTGATAGTTCTAAAAATATTTCAAAAGATATAACAGCTGCTATTAATAATGGTACTCAGGGGGCTATAGGAGAGATAGTTTTAAAAGTTCCTCATAATGCAGAATTAAATGAATTAACTCCAACTGTTACAGGAACTTCTATTTCTGGCTTTAGCGTTTATAAAGGGGCAACTGGTAGTACTGATGATGCTAATTCTACTTCTGTTAATTTCAGCAGCTCTCATTCAACAGCTGTACAATATAGCGCAGTAGGTCCTGCTGGGGGGAGAAAGATATATAACGTGAAGGTTTATAAAGAGCCAGTTATAACAGAATTTAAATTTACTAGCGATGATAATACATCTGCTAAATTTCCAGAAGGTAAACAAGAATATGTAGCTGTTATTCAACAAGAGGATATATCAAGTGAAGGAACCATAACTCTTACAGTTGAAAATAGCGTTGATATAAGTTCCTTAAAGCCTTCTATAAGTACTGCTAACATCAAAAATAATTCCATAAGTCCTGATATTTTGACAGGAAGGAATTTTGGAACATCTCAGGTTTACTCAGTTAAGCATGAATACTTAGAAGGATATGAAAAACGTTATAATGTCAGGATAACTAAAGAAGTTGCCCCAAAATTAACAGGGTTTAAAATCCAAGCTAACCCTAGTAAAGGCATCGAAAATGATGTTAGTGCTGAATTAACACATGAGGATAATTCTTCTACGGGGATAATAAAGTTAAAAATTCCTAAGGAAAATTCAAATCCTATTAGTTTGGAAGGATTAACTCCTATTGTAGATATTCCAAATGGTTATACTTTAAATCCATCTAGTAATCAAGTTATAAGTGGAAGTATAGAGGATGCTAAATTTACTTTAGTTAAAAATGATACAGGAACCAGAAGAATATATTCCACAGAGATAATTGAGGGACCTTATGTAGAAAGCTTTAAAATTCCTAGAGGAAGTCGTTTTCATTGCGATGTAGGACAAAAAATCGATCACACTAATAATCTGATAGAATTAGATTTTTCTGTTTGTTATGTCTCTTCTCTTTATGCTTTAAGGCCTGAAATTGTAGTAAAAAATGGTAATATAATTATTACTGGCGGCAAGATAGATAGTTATGGATATGAAAACCACATTGATTTTGATTCTCCTGATACGATAGTTTGTACGGTAACATCTACTAGTGATTCAAGTTTTACTAAGGTATATACAGTGAAAGTGATAAAGAAAGAAAGAGAGGAAGAAGAGTAGTTTTTTATTTGGTTTGGGATAATTTAAGTTTAAAACAATGAGTAGTATCATAAAACTAGTGGTTCTATATGATTTAAAATTGTTTTATGTTGTGTTGTTATCAGTGTTTTTTTCTTCTTGTTTCGAGGAAAAAAGTAGATTCCGATTTTAACTTAAATCTGAGTTCAGAGAATAAAATCATATCATTTGAATTGATTAATTCAGATAATGAAGGTAAGAATCTTAAGGAGGCGTTACTAGTATTGTAGATCGAAACAGGTCTATTATATCTGTGATTGTTCCACATGATGCAGTCCTAGAAGGCCTAAAGGTTAAGGCAATGGTTTCAGATCGTGCTAGTGTTTTTCCAAAAAGTGGGTCAGAGGTTAATTTTGATCCAGTAAACGGATCAGATCTCATGTAGTTTACAGAAAGATATTTAAGGTAACGGCTGAGAATGGAAGCGTTAAGGATTATACTGTAAATTCGACAAATTTATTATCTAGTGATCGCTCTATTACTTCTTTTGTATTAGAAAAATCTAAAAATGGAACAAAGATTTTTTCGGATAGAATCTATCGCTTTATCCAGTATTTATAAGTAGTCATCGATGAACTCAGAGTTATAAATGGTATATTTTTATTCCTCATTTTTGGGCTATATCTAAAGTGGTTATTTTTGGTTGAAACCCTTTAGAATTAATACTTTATATTCAAATTGAAATACAAACTATGAATAATCTCGGTTAAGTAGATCTTCAGCTGGGACTAGAGCAGCAGATGTTACAACTAATGATATTAATGGAACTATAGCAGTAAAAGCATCTACTGCAGCAGATGTAGCAGCTTTAATCCCTACTATAACTACTAATAATTCTCTAGCTACTATAAGTTCAGTTGTTCCATCTTATAATTATAAAAATTCTAAACCTGACTTAATAGACACTTGAATCCCTTGATTTTATTTGGATTTAAGGAAATGTCCCTTTAGTTTTGGGCTTTTTTATGCTTATGAGGCTGATTTAGTCGGAATTTAACAATTCTTGCACTAAAACATTCTATATATCACAAACACTAATCTCTTTAACACCAGTTAATTCAAGGTTTTCAAGTGCTTTAATTAAGTAAATTATTAATTGAACTCAGATTAAAAGTATTTTTTAGTGAAACATTAGAAATAGATCTCTTTGTTAATCTTGGAATTGTTATCTATAGTTATTAATATCATTAGTAACATTAGAGTTAGAATCTATTTCCTTTTCGGGTACCATAAGATAAAAGCCTACATCATTTGTAGTGAGATCAAATCCTCCGCCTACTAATCTGTGATTTCCAGAGCGGACTATAGATCTTCCTAATCTCTTAGCATCAAACCATTCTACTCCCATCTCTCCATATAATTCTTTTCTCCTCTCCAATAGAATTTCCTCCATAAGAGCATTGCCAGTACTATTGGTTTGGGTCTTGCTAGAATCTCTATTTTGTTGAAGTTTATGTAACACAGTCTGAGCTTCAGTTTCCTTATTCTGTCTAAATTTAGCTTCGGCTACAATTAGCATCATCTCAGAGGTTCGCATCAAAACCATATCTGATTCAAATTTAAAATTGAACTTATTGGTTCTATATGATTTAGGATTATCTTCGTTATCCTCCACTTTTATGAATAATTTACGTACATCTGTACTGGTAAACTTAGAGACAAATTCCTTATTTATAAAAAGTGAGCTATATCCAATACCAGTAGGTTCAAAAAAAGAAGCTATGCCCGCATAACCTACGTTCTGTTTATCAGTCTGATCCATACCCCATATCCATTCACTATTAGATATATCATCAAATCCCGCAGTATATGACTTAGAATTTAATACGCCAGTGGCATCGACATTTCCTCCCAAAGCATTTAAAGCAGCTTTCTCACAAGCTGCCCAATCATCTTGAGTGACCTGTAAAACTCTAGCATAAATACCATTTGCTACAGCAGAGTTTATATAAGTCTTATCTATCCTGGTAGCCGTAAGATTAGGAATACTCTCTTTCAACTCTGCTTTTATAAAAGCGTACACATCCTCTAGTGTAGAAAACTTTTTACCGACAGAAGTTCTATCAGAAGGTTTTTTGTATATAGGCAGAGAAAGCTTGCCGCGACTGCTATTGTCAGAATAAGCAGACTGAAACTCCATAGCTAATTGAAAGTAGCAATAGGCTCTTAAAACCCTGCCTTCGGATAAAAATTTATTTTTTTCATTTGCTTCAAGTATACTGGTACTTTCGACATCTTTGATAAAAGTATTTAATTGATTTATCAGGCTATAGAAAAAGTTCCATGTAAAAAGTGGTCTACTTCTTGTTTTATCTCTATCATTTTTTTCGGAATCAGAAGCAAAATGAGATCCAGAGACTCCCATAATTATATCATTACCTTTTACAGTCCTAGCTAAATAAACAGATTGCAATGCACTATATCCATGCGACCTATAATATGACATTCGAAACTTCCTAATGATACCAGGCATAAATGCCTCTACCCCATCTTTTGATTTAAAGGCATCTTCATATGAAATAGAATCTGACTTAGGAGAGTCTAATATATCTTTCACACAAGATGATAATGTAAGTAATAATAACAGTACTATATATTTTTTCATAGTTATATATTTTTTCATGACTTTTAAAATTCAATTTTAACTCCAAGACTAAATGTTCTTAATGAACGTGATCTACTATCAGTAAGTCCATTAAAACTTTGTTCGGGATCTATTCCTTTATGACTCTGATATGTAAGTAGATTATCTCCCTGTAGATAAACTTTCAGCTTAGATAAATTTATTTTATCTAGGACACTATTAGGTATATTATACCCTAGTGTAACAGCCTTCAACCTTATATAGTCGTTTTTAAATAAATACCTAGAAGAATCATCTCCAGCACGATTTATAGAATTACTTAAAAGTAAAGGGAAGTCCGTTTTATCACTAGGTTTTGTCCACCTTTTTTTAATATCTACAGATTGTTGTTTGCCTAATTTTTTCATTCCATCTGTTAAGCTAGAATAGGAATAATCATATACCATGCCTCCAAAACTAAAGTTTAGCAAAATATCTAAATCAAAATCTCCATAAGATATATAGTTATTAAAACCTCCTATAATATCTGGGAGTGAAGACCCCTGATAATATTTATCAGCTTCACTGTATTTCTTTGTAAGCACTCGTTTACCCGTTTTTTTGCCGGTTTTGTCTTTTTCATCCTTATACCACTGTGCCATACCGTCTTTTGGATCAACACCTGCGTATTCTCGAATAAAGAAATCATAGATAGACTTACCTACCATCCACTTCTTGGTGCCTTTTATAACCTCTTTTTGAGTAAGTTCGGTTATGGTGTTTCTATCGAATGAAAAATTCATAGATGTATTCCATTTAAAATCATCCGTAGAAATATTTTTAGATCTTATAACTCCCTCAAACCCATAGTTTAGTAACCCTCCTTCATTAACTAGAATAGTTGTCCATCCAATTGAAGGTGGCAAAGGTTTATACAAGAGTAAATCCTTGGTCACCTTCCTGTAGTAATCTACATCCAGTTCTATCCTATCATCAAAAAAAACTAGATTTAAACCTACATTAAAAGATAATACTTTCTCCCATGTAATTTTATCATTCACTAATTTACTCAATAGATACCCCATATTATTTCCATTAGATGCTTCGAAAACAGTATTTACATATGGGAAAAAATATATATCATCGTTAGAATCCAAAATTTTATTATTCCCTAATTCCCCATACGACAGATTAACTTTAGTAAAACTTAGCACTTCTTTGAGAGGTTCCATAAAATCTTCATTAGATACAATCCAACTGGCACCTATGGAATAAAAATTACCCCATCTAGTATCTTTGTGGAATCTAGATGAACCATCCATCCTAAAAGAGGATGTTAAGTAATACTTCTTGTCGTAATCGTATCCAGCCATAGCAACATAGCTCATCAAGCCTTCTCTGCCTTCACTGCCACCTATGTTCGACGGAATGACAGCGCCATCCAATACCTTAACCTCAGGCAATAGTTTCTTCCCTTTAGCTTTAATTTTATTTAAAGTAAAATACATAAATTCGTTAATAACTTTAGCGTCAAAGTTATGGAGGCCAAAGGTTTTTTGATATTCCAAAGAACTAATAGAATTCCAGGTACTATATATATCCCTATATTCACTAACTATACCACCTTCAATAGAAGAATCTCCGTATTTATAATGACCATAATAATGGTTCATAAACGTAAAATTTGTAAAACTCACATTCTGCTTAAAATGAAGCCCTTCATATAATCTTGCATCCATAATACCATTTAAGGTACTCTGTCTCCTTTTAATAATATTAACATCGTTTTCAAATTGCCCTGCTGGATTAACATTGCCTGTAGTAAGAGATTCAGGCCTTTGGGCATTTACCCCCCCTTTTCTATTACTATAATCATACTGAGGGTTGCCATTGTCATCTTTTATAATTTTACCCTTATCATTTCTGGCATAAAGAGGATAAATAGAAGAAATTCTATTTACCCAACTCATAGGGTTGGTAACTTTGCCTCCAGATTGAAGTGGAACATTAGAGTGACTTCCAGAAAATGAAGATAAAACAGTAAAATTTAACCAATCCTTAACTCTAGAAGATAAATTAAATTTAGTAGCAAACCTTTCAAAATTGGAAGTCTTAACAGGACCATCAGTATCCAAGTAATTGGCAGATACGAAATACTTAGAATCATTATTACCACCAGAAACACTAAGAGAAACATCCTTTCTCAAAGAAATTCCCCTGTAGAATGCTTTTTCCCAATCTGTCTCCCACAAAGGCTGCTTAAGATTTGGTAATACTTTCCCATTTAGACCAACAGGATTATTCACACCGTAAGGATTATAGCCCAACTCAGATATCAAATTATCCGTAGCTTTTTGGGCGGCTTGTCGGGGAGTTATCTTAGGGTTTACTATTAGAGATCCAGTTTTATCTTGGGTATATAAATAACTATTTCTCAAACCCTCCCAAGATAATTCCATATAGTCCTTCACACTTAAGAATTCAAAACCTTTTACCGCTGGAGTTGCCCCTCCTATTACAGTATTTATAGACACCTTAGGTGGAGAGTTATATGTTCCTTTTTTGGTAGTTATAAGTATGACCCCATTTGCGGCCCTACTACCATATACAGCAGAAGAAGCTGCATCTTTTAACACTGTCATACTTTCTATTTGATCGGAACTAATAGTATTTATATTCCCAGTGAGAGGAACTCCATCGACCACATAAAGGGGATCTGCAGAGGCATTAATACTAGCTATACCTCTTATCCTGATAGTTGGGTTTGAGCCTGGTTGTCCTCCGCTAGTAATCATAGTTAAGCCTGGGACACTACCTTGCAAAGCTCCAGCTACAGAGGTAACTTGCTGATTCTCTATCACTTCTTTCCCTACCGTACCAACCGCTCCTACTAATTCTCTCTTAGATTTTTCAGAGCCATAAGCCATTACCACTACCTCATCTAACAGATCTGAATCAGGTATCATATCAATAGTTATAACATCTGATTTTTCCACGTTAAACAGGACTGTTTTCATGCCAATAAAAGAAAACTCTAAAACATCTCCCTTTTCTGCATCTATAGAAAAATCACCGTTAAGATCTGAAGAAACCCCTTTATTGGTCCCCTTGATTACAATGGAAGCGCCTGTTAAAGGGAAAATCTCATTCTCCTCCTTAGAATTAACAGTACCTGATATTCTTAACTGCGCAAAAGATATTTGAAGAGTTAAAATAATTGTCAAAAACATTAATAAACTAGAATTTCTCATATATGTTATAATTTTTATTTTTTTTAAAGGGCCGTATTCTCTTCCATCTTCTTTATTCGTAAAAAAAATAATTCAGAAGACAGAAAAATAATCATCTGCTCATCATCAAAAGTGACTTAATAGTTTCCAAAAACTATTGATATCACTATGATTATTACCTTTATAAGAATAAAGGTATACGCAGGATACCTGTTAGCCTAAACTTGATTGACTTATTAAAAGGTTTTACTTTAGATCCTGTAGAAATAGATATTCTAGGAACTAATCTTTTTATTAACTGAATGTTTTTAGGTGAAGATATATCGTACTATTCACGCCGAAATAGTACCCTTATAGGGGAGGGTAATTTTCCCTTTCTACAGGAGGTAAATAAAACAAAGAGACTTGCAAAGAGTAATAGAGCGCTATTCGGTATTATATTTTGCATTAAATTATTTTGCACTACTTGTTTTTTTATGTTACTGCATTTACTACAAAAAAATAATATCTACTATTATATCGGTTTGATATATGGCCGCAAATTTAATAAAAATTTTGATTTAATCCAAATTATCCATAAATATATTTCAACATTTGATATTAGGTGTTAATTTTAAAGGGGGTTTAACCAAATCTAGACCACTTTAGATATTCCCCAAAAATGAGGAATAAAAATACATTGTTTATAACCTGAGTTATATTGATAATTACTTGGAAATACTCGATAAAAACGATAGATTTAAACTGAAAAAGTTATATGGCTATGAATAATCTGGGTTAAATCCTAAGACTCAGGTAAATATGGCTACTACGGACAGAAAACTGAAGAACGTATATTTTTAAATAAACTAGCTGCTATAGTTGTTTGCTATAGCGTTTTTTTTGTAGCCCGAGTTCTATTAGAGATCACTTAGAGGTAGTCCATTTTACTAAGTATCAATCCGCGAATTCGGATTTGTAAAAATTTAGATTCAAGACAACTCGAGAGGGTTTTCTTTTTGGTTTATTTTAGGAAATCTGATCTTAATTGCTATCTAAAAATTACCTGAAGTGCTTTTAATGGTCGAGTAATTTATTTTTAGTGCCTGTGATTTTCTGAGTTCTTGTTTTATATCTGCAATGATTCCCATTTTGGTATCGGAATCAGCTTTTATAGAAGTAGTCATAAAAGGTCTCTCCTCTTCTTTTCTAGCTTCTCTCTCAGATATTACAAAGCTAGGAATGTCTTCTACTCTTTTAAAAGAATCATTTAGTTGAATTCTAGCCTCTGACCCAGAAGTAGCTCTATATCTCTCATGTGGCACCCCTACGTATATATAACTAACTAGATTTTTCCTTTGCAACTTATTTATTTCGGTTGCTTTTGGCAATTTGATTTTAACCAACATATCAGTCTCTCTCATCACAGTAGAAACCATGAAAAAAAACAATAACATGAATACTATATCTGGCAGAGAAGCTGTTGAAATAGCAGGAACCCCACCGCCTGACTTCTTTTTAAATTTTCCCATATTTTTTTTAAATTAAAAAATTATTTGTATTCCTTGGGTTCTGCTTCTGAAATTTTTTGAGGATAAATTTTCTTGATTTTTTTCTTATTATCTAATTCCAAGTTATCATATAAATCCCCATATTTTCTCATAGATAACTCATCCCTTAGTTCGTTATAAGCTGCTATTAACTCATTTTGCACTGAAATATACATTCCGTAAGAAGTTCCTCTATCATTTTGTAATGATATTATCGCTTTGTTAGGGTTATCTGATGATTTTGTATCTCTTTTGCCGTTACAATCCATACAAGACCCGTCACCATTATTGTCTATAAAGTCTTTAGCTATTTGTTTTACATTGTCTATACTGGAGACTAGATCTCCTTCAATCATCAATTGATCTTTTGAGTTTATTAAGACCACCAGAACATTCTTCTGCTTAATTGGAGGGGGAGCTTCTTGATCTTTGGGAGGTATAGGAGGCAGTTTTTTGCTTATCCCCATATCCACATCCATAGTTGTAGTAACCAGAAAAAATATTAATAGCAGAAAGGCAATATCTGCCATAGAACCTGCGTTAATCTCTGCTGCTTCTCTTCTTGCCATGATATTATGTATATTTTTATTTTACCACTTTTCTATAGAGAACAGTTAGAAACATCGAAGAAATAGCTATCACACTGAGTATGTAAAAAATATAAATCCCCATTCCTACCATTTTAGATTCCATTGCTGATGATTTATCTCCATTTACAAATGTTATTATCTCATCAGAAGACATATAGTATGAAAGTGCAAATACTACTCCTGTTAACAATAAGTATACAAATACCCTTTTTAATCGCACTATATCTAGCAATCCTATTACGGAAAATAACAATGTTAGAAAAACAGCTGCAAAAAAAATGAATACGACTATAGCATACAAAGGATCCACAATGGTGGATTGCAATTCATGATTATTAGAAATATCCGATCCGAAATAGAGTATTTGAGATAAATACCATATAGAAATTGCCCCAACAATGCCCAGGAATATTTTAGTTATTAGTTGTATGGTTTTATCCATGGAAAAAATTATTTTTTAGTTTCATGTTTTATCAAAATATCTATAAGAGATATAGAGGCATCTTCCATTTTGTTTACTATGCTGTCTACTTTAGATATTATGTAGTTGTAAAATATTTGCAAGATTATAGCTACGATAAGACCAAAGACTGTGGTCAACAGTGCTTGTTTAATACCTCCTGCTACTAGGGAAGGAGATATATCTCCTTCTGCTTCAATAGCGTCAAATGCAGATATCATACCTATTACAGTTCCCATAAAACCTAACATAGGTGCTAGAGATATGAAAAGGGATAACCAAGATATATTTTTTTCCAATAAACCCATTTGAACACCTCCATAAGAAATTACAGATTTTTCAACCATTTCTATCCCTTCATCTGCTCTGTCTAAACCTTGATAAAATATCGATGCCACGGGACCTTTTGTATTTCTGCAAATTTCTTTTGCTTGTTGGACATTACCGTTGTTATCGCCTAGAGATTTATCTATGCTAGATATTAATTTACGAGTGTTTGTAGTAGCCATATTGAGGTAAATAATTCTTTCAATAGCGACTGCTAGCCCTAGTATTAGAGATATTAATACAATTCCCATAAATCCTGCGCCACCTTCTATAAATTTTGTTTTGAGGATTTGATGAAAAGTTTGGTTTTCTTTATCATCTTGGCTAGAAGCTCTATTAGTTTTGCTTAAACTTTCGGAATCGTCCAATTCTGTATCACTTTCAACATCTTCAATAGAAGAATCATCTAATTGCTCTGTATCGGTAATAGGATTTTCGTTTGGACTCTTTTGAAGATTTATTTCATCTGCTATAGATACAGATACGCTCAACATTACAAGTACTGATGCTATGCCAAAAATTATTATTTTATTTTTCATTTTTTATTAAAATATTACAACTTGATTACTGTTTTTTTTCAATTTTTATACTACTACAACACAGCGGAGAGAAAGGGATTCGAACCCTTGATACACTTTCGCATATACACGCTTTCCAAGCGTGCGCCTTAGACCACTCGACCACCTCTCCTAACTATTCTAAATTATAGGGCAATCCCTTTCAAAAAACGACTCGCAATTAACAAAAAATATTTTATATAACTCAAATCTATAAAGACAAAAAAATCCAAATTATGATTGTTGGTTATTGAAACTATAATTTTTGTTAATCCGAGTTTTACAACACATTTTTAATTTGAATTCGATTAATATAAAAATGCTTGAACCTTTTTAATTTAAAATGTTAATCCGAGTTTTTCAGTGCGAGTTGCGAGAAGTAGAAAAACAAGTTGTACCTTAGCGCCCTTTTTCTAAGGGGAAATATTATGCAAGAAATACGCAATGTGGCTATAATAGCTCATGTCGATCATGGGAAAACAACATTAGTGGATAAGATAATTACTACTTGTAAGGTCTTAAATGATAGAAAATCTCAAGCAGATTTGTTGTTGGATAATAATGAGTTAGAGAGAGAGAGAGGTATTACTATACTATCGAAGAATATTTCTGTCAGATATAAGGATGTTAAAATAAACGTCATAGATACTCCTGGGCACGCAGATTTTGGGGGAGAGGTTGAACGTGTTTTGAAGATGGCTGACGGAGTATTACTACTTGTAGATGCTTTTGAGGGGGTTATGCCTCAAACTAGGTTTGTATTAAGCAAAGCCATAGAGTTGAATCTAAAACCTATAGTAGTAATAAATAAGGTAGATAAAGAAAATTGCACTCCAGATCTTACACAGGAGTCTATATATGAGTTGATGTTTAATTTAGAGGCTACAGACGACCAATTAGATTTTGTAACCGTATACGGTTCTTCTAAGGAAGGTTGGATGAGTATGGATTGGAAAAAACCTACCTCAGATATAAATGTCTTGTTAGATACTATAATATCTGAGATACCTCCTGCGCCTTATAGAGAAGGGGTTGCTCAAATGCAGATAACTTCTTTAGATTATTCTAAATTCACTGGGAGGATAGCTATAGGAAGGGTTTATAAAGGAGATTTATTTGATAATAAAGACTATGCACTCTGTAAGTTTAATGATGAGATAAAAAAAGTTAGAATAAAGGAATTATACCTATTCGAAGGTATGGGAAAGGTCAAGGTTTCAGAAGTTAAATGTGGGGATATCTGTGCCATAGTAGGGATAGATGGTTTTGAGATAGGTGATACCGTAAGCGATGTTCAAAATCCAGAGCCTTTGAAGAGGATTGCTATAGATGAACCTACTATGAGTATGTTATTCGCTATAAATAATTCTCCATTTTTCGGTAAGGAGGGTAAGTTTATAACTTCTCGTCATATAAGGGATAGGCTGTATAGCGAATTGGAGAAAAACCTTGCATTGAGAGTTGAAGATACCGATTATGAAGATAAATTTAATGTTTATGGCAGGGGAGTTTTACATCTATCTGTTTTGATAGAGACTATGAGGAGAGAGGGATATGAGTTACAAGTTGGTAGGCCTAGTGTGATATATAAAGATATAGATGGTCAAAAAAACGAACCTTTTGAAACACTTATAGTCGACACACCTGAAGAATATTCAGGTAAAGTTATAGAGTTAGTGACCCAGAAAAAAGGCGATTTATTAATTATGAAGAGTAAAGGTGATTTAGTTCACTTAGAATTTGATATTCCTTCTAGAGGGTTGATAGGATTGAGAAATAATATGCTCACAGCTACCTCTGGAAATGCCACTATCACACATCGATTTAGAGAGTACTTACCTTTTAAGGGAGAATTTACAGATAAGAAAAAGGGAGCTTTAATATCTATGGAAGGAGGCCCTGTTACGGCTTTTGCTTTAAACAAATTACAAGATAGAGGAATCTTTTTTGTAGATCCAGGAGAGGTTATTTACAAGGGTCAGGTAGTGGGAGAGCACACTAGAGATAATGATTTGAGCGTCAATCTAATAAAGGGTAAACAGCTTACTAATATGAGGAAATCAGGTAGTGATGAAGCTGTTAAAATAGCTGCTAAAGTAGAATTTTCATTGGAAGAAGCTATGGAATACATCAAAGATGACGAATATCTGGAAGTGACACCTAAGAGCATTAGGATGAGGAAAATATAGAATAAGTTATATTTCCCTAACTGATATTATCTTTAGAGTGTGTAAATAAATGCTCTGCTGCTGTCCTGTTTCCCTATTGGGGGAATTCACCTTCTAGGTGTTTTTCTCGAGACAACTAAGGTAGCTTCTGTGCAAGAAAAAGTGGGAAGAGGGATCCTTATTCTTTTTTTTAAAAGGCTTATCTATGTTTTTTCTCTGAAGTTTTTCACATGCCCTTAAAACGTTTTAAAAGTGAACAAACACAAGTCCTCATCCTTGAAACAGTTTTTTTTAAAACTTTGGGGTGAATTCTCCAAAATAAAAGAGGGGCTGGCAGAATACTGAAGCTGTCTCAAAACTGAGACAGCTCTTTTTATTTACACACTTTACGTGATAGTATCTTAAAAAGGAAACTAAAGAGCTCTCTAATACCAAAAATTAAAAAACCGCCTCATTTCATTAATGAGATGGCTTCACTTTTTTAAAAAATATGATTGTTAAAAAAGAACCACAAGTAAATAATTGCTACTATATTAGCTAGGATATTTAATTCTTTGTCTTTAGGGGAAAGAATTATGCTAAAATTTGTGGTTAATGCTTTGATATTCAAGGTGATTGACAGGTTGTAATTAATTATTTTAAAAAAAAACATGAAGACATTTTCTTTTGTGAAGAGTATAATTTTCTCTTTTGTGTTGTTATCTGTGTTTATTTTTTCTTGTGAAAAGAATAAAGGTTATGATAATAATTTAGCTATAGGAGTAGGCATAGAGTCTATTTCCCTAATTGAATCTGAAAACCCTGAAAAAGGATTAGTTTCTGATATAACATGTGATATAGATACTGCTGATTATACTGTATCGTTAACAGTTCCTCATTCGGCTATTTTAACTGGATTAAAGTTTGATATAAAACTTTCTGAAGGATATAGCATATCACCTGCTAGTGGAGATGAAGTTAATTTTGAACTTGAAGAATCTTCTGAGGAGTCTTCAGAAACACCTTCTCCTAAACGTTATAAAAAAGTTTTTACTGTAACAGCTAAAGATGGAACTGCTAAGGAATACAAAGTATATATAACCAAAGGTTCATCTAATGAATGCGCTATTAGTTCATTTAAATTTATTAATGATGAAAAAAATAATGGTAAGGGTCTTGTAAAAGACATAACTGGAATTATAATAAAGTCAGAAAGTGGAGAAGCTACCATATCATTAATAGTTCCAAATATTGCTGATTTAGCAGATCTTAAGCCTACTATAGAGATAAGTTCTGGAGCTACGGTTAGTCCAGCAAATGAAGAAGCTAAAACTTTTACATCTGGTTCAGAAGAGGAATATACTGTAACAGCTCAAGATGGTAGAACAAAAACTTATAAAGTAACTGTAACTAAGGAAGAAGGACCAAAATTAGAAAGCTTTAAAATACCAGCTGATAATAGTAAGGGTATTAGAGATGAGGTAACTGCTACATTTGAGCATGAGCAAGGGTCTGCTACGGGTAAAATTTTGTTAAATATTCCTTATACAGGAACTGCTATTAATTTAACAGGATTAACACCTACTATAGAAGTTCCTACTGGTTGTAGTCTAGATCCTACTGCTAGCGAAATATCTGATGATATTAGCGGTAAAACATTTACTCTAACAAAAACTGACACAGGTTCTAAAAGAGTTTATACTGTACAAGCAGTTAAAGGGCCTTCTATTAAGTCTTTTAAATTTCAAACGAACACTAATAGCGGGAATGGTATAAGTACTGAAATAAGTGCTACGAGTATTAATCACGATACTGGAGCTATAGCTATAACCATTCCTAGCACTGTAAACTTAAATCAAAATCTAACACCTACAATTGAAGTTGAAAGTGGTGTTACTGTTGATCCATTAAGTGAAACTCCTCGTACTTTTACTGGAAATACCCCTGTTCAATATAAAGTTTCAGCTAATGGTATAGAAAAAACTTATGAAGTAACTGTAACTAAAGAAGCAGCGCCTAGATTGACAAAATTTGAAATAGCAGCTGATAATGGAAAAGGTATTAAAGAAAAAGTTGAAGCTATATTAACACATACTGATTCCGAAAACACTGGCACAATCTTACTAAAATTCCCTAGGAATACAAATACGGATATTTCTTTAACAGGATTAACCCCTACTATAGAAGTTCCTACTGGTTGTGCTGTAAGTCCAGCTAGTGGTGCAGCAGTAACTGAAGATATTAACAGTGCTACATTTACTCTAACAAAAACGGATACAGGCTCCCAAAGAGTTTATACTGTTGAAGCAGTCAAAGGACCTTATATTAGTAAGTTTGAGTTTAAAACGAACGCTAATAGCGGGAATGGTATAAGTACTGATATAAGTGCAACAAGTGTTAATCACGATACTGGAACAATAGTCATAACCGTTCCTAGCGCTGTAATCTTAAGTAACAGTCTAACTCCTACAATTACATTAGGAGATGATAGTATTGCTACCGTTGAACCTGCTGCTTCTGCAAAAGTCTTTAACCAGGCTGTTCAGTATATAGTAAAAAACTCTACTTATACATCGTTTGCTAAAACGTACACAGTAACTGTAACTAAAGAAGCGGCGCCAAAATTAGAAAGCTTTAAAATACCAGCTACTACTGAAAAAGGTATTAAAGAAGAAGTTGAAGCTACATTAACTCATGCTGAAGACTCTGATGTTGGCATTATCTTACTAAAATTTCCTCATAAAGATGCTGACCGTAATACTGACATTGATTTAACAGGATTAACACCTGCGATCACTCTTCCTGATGGTTGTACTGTAAGTCCAGCTAGTGGTGCAGCGGCATCTGGAGATATTAGTGCTACTGGCAGTAATACATTTACTTTAACAAAAAGTGATACGGGTTCTAAAAGAGTTTATACTATAACAGCAGTTAAAGGGCCTTATATTAAGTCTTTTAAATTTGAAACTAAATCTGATGGCACTAATACAGGCATAAACACGGAAGTGATAGGACAAATTAACCATGAAAATAATACCATAACTATAACAGTTCCTGCTTCTGTTAAGAAAAATTCAGATAAAGTGACTCTAACTCCTACAATTGTATTAGGAGGAGATGATGCTACTATTGCCAGTTCTTCTTCTGCCAGTGGGGTATCTCAAGAGTTTACATCTGGCGAAGCTGTTCAGTATATAGTAACAGGTAAAGAAGGTATGCAAAAGACTTATCAAGTTACTGTAACTAGAGAAAAATCAACTATAGCTCAGATTAAAACATTTACAATTGGTTCTGATAGTGGTAATATTACACATCCTAATAGTAGTATAAATGGCAGAATAGTTGTGCCTGTGTCTAGCCTTCCAACAGAATCAAAAATTCCTACTACAACACAATCAGATTATGCTACTGTAACTCCAGCAGATGCTCAAACTTTTTCTTATGAAAATTCTGTTACATATACTGTAACAGCTGAGGATAATAGTACAGCAAAGACTTATGATGTGTATATACATGATTCTACTAAGGTTATAGTTGCTGATAGTTTGAAAGTGAAAAAATCTGATAGTACTGAGATCATTCCAGATTCTAAGAATATTGATGCAACTACCAGAGTTATAACTATTACTGTGCCTTCTGGAACTTCTCAAGAAGATTTAAAGTCTTTAACACTTAGTTTGGATAGTAGTAGTAGTTCTTCGTATACTCTAGAACCTACTGGGGAACAAGATTTTTCTAACGAAAAGGAAGTAAAGTATACTCTTAAAGAAAGTAGTGGCAGTGCAGTAGGTCATTATTGGGTTAAGGTAGCGGTTGCTGGATAAGCTGCGAAATAAATAATTTCCGTACTTATTCAACTCTAAAAAACAGACAGTCAGTTGTTATGGCTGTCTGTTTTTTTATGGTTCCTCATTTTGACATTAAGAATTATTTATTCCCAAATAAATATTAATCAAATCTAGGTTTAGATAAAAAAAACTATTATTTTTTATCCAAAAATTAAAAAGCCCCTTTGTGTTAGATTTTACAATCTAATATTTTTTTAAAAAAATCTTTGAAGATTAGGATAAGTTTATAACTTGCGCAAGTTTATTAATGCATAGGTCTTCCTCACTTTTTAAAAACTATTAACTAAAAAAAATAAGCATGAGTCATAATAAATTTCTTCCAACTATTAAAAAATCATTTCTGTCATTATTAGTGTCGATGATTACTATTACTAGTTATTCTCAATACAGGATAAGTGGAAAAATTCAAGACAGTGATAAGTTACCTTTGGAATATACAGAGGTAATACTCCAGACTTTAGACTCTGTAGCAATAAAATCTAAACTTACAGACAAGGAAGGATATTTCATCATAGATGATATAAATAAGGGAGAATATGAACTGATCATGAGGTATTTTTCTGAGAATATTCACAATCAAATTATTTCAGTCGAGAAAGATTTAGACCTAAAAACTATATATGTAAATCCAGATGTGTCTCTTAAAGAAATCGTTCTAGAAGCCAAAAACCCTGTAATAGAGAAAAAGCCAGATAGACTAATATTAAATGTAGAGAACTCAGTGGCTGCAACTGGAAGAAACGCCTTAGAAGTACTGAAAATAACTCCTAGATTAAAAGTAGAAAACGATAAAATATCTATGATAGGAAAAGAAGGCATGTCAGTTATGATTAATGGCAGAATAGTCCAATTCTCTGGAGAAGAGCTGTCTAACTATCTAATGACACTTAATTCAGAAGACTTGAAGAAAATAGAAGTTATACCCAATCCTCCTGCTAAATACAGTGCAGCAGGCAATAGCGGATTGATAAATATCGTAACTAAAAAATCTATAATAGATCAATGGAATGCCTCATTAAAAGGATCCTATTTACAGAGAAGCAAGCCCTCGGGAACAACAGGAGCTAGTTTTAATTTCAAAAAAGGAGATTTAGAGATAATTAGTAGAATAGGTTATTCTTATTACATGTTTGTAAGCAGAGAAAAGTCTCAGACTGAATATGCTAAGCCATGGAAAGCAAATAATAATAAAGAAAGAACCGTAAATTTCCTTTCTCCTAAATTAGGATTGGAGTATAAGATAAATGATAAATTATCAACTGGTTTTGATTATAATTTTTTTTTCGGTAAACCATTTGTAAATGAAAATAGTAAGACTACCCAAGGTTATGACACCTCTTCTGAAATTGACTATGAAACAATAACCAAGAACGATATGCAATTTAGACAAAATTCCCTAAACTATCACATTATATACGATATTGATACTATAGGCAGAAAATTGTCTTTAGATTTTGATTTTATGAATTACAATTTTAAAGCAAAACGAGATATAGGCATTAAAACACTTGTTCTAAGTGAAGGGTCAAATAATAAAATACTCAATAAACATGATAAAGACAAAAGTTATGGAGTTCAAGATGTAGTTAATTATTCTGTGAATTTAGATATGGAACACCCTACTGAATTTGCCAATTATAATTACGGAGGACGAGCTGTATTTATCGAGACTAACAGCCCGAATAAATATTACGACATTCTAAATGGAAAAGAAATATTAAATACCCAAACCAGCAATGAATTTAATTATAGAGAGAATAATCAAGCGATATATTTCAGTGCACAAAAGAACATTTCAGAAAAATTTCAAGCTAAAATAGGATTGAGATATGAATTTACTCAAACTAAAGGGCATTCAAAAACCCTTAATAAAACTAATAAAACTACTTACTCAGAACTATTTCCCACTGTGTATTTGTCGTATAATCTAGATGATCATAATTCCTTTAACATAAATTATGGCAAGAGAATAAAAAGACCTTCGTATTGGCATTTAAACCCTTTTGTTTGGGAGACAAGTAAAAATGTATATGTTAAAGGTAATCAACATTTGAAACCTTCCTTTACTGATAATATCGAACTGGAATACACTTATAAAGGCATAAGCTTTACTGCTATATCTTACTCTTATACTAGTGATGGTTTCGGAGAGATATCTAAAATAGACAAATCTACCAATAAAACAGAGCGTATGCATCTAAATTATTATGATAAAAAAAATATTGGCATCAATCAGACTTTTATTTACAATCTTACAGAATGGTGGAATTTAAATGCCACTGCTAATGTATATTATCAGCATACCGATTCCAAAGCTGAATTACCCCTAAAAAAACTTAGTGGTTGGAATAGTTATTTTAACTTGTCTAACAATTTTATCCTGACCCCTGATAAGACTTTATCAGCAAATCTGAACTTTGTATATGTACCAGCTGGTATTTATGAACTAGAAAATATTGACTCTTATAATAATTTAAATTTCTCCTTAAGGTGGTTATTATTAGATAAAAACCTAACTCTTAGCTTAAACACCACTGACATATTTAATTCTTCTATAAGGAATTCTACTACTGTTTATGATGGCATAGAATCTTCTTATGAATATTTTCATGACGACAGGTCTATAATGGTAGGTATAAGCTACAGGTTTGGAGATAATTTTAGATCTACCAGAGCTAGAAGTAAAAATAGAGAAGAACAAAGTAGGACTAGTCAATAGAAATAATTCAAACAGCCCGTTTAAGTTTTTTTTACCATAAAAAAACTTCTCAATTAAATAATTACTACTAACTTAGCTTTTTAATTTGATTTTATCCCAAAAAGGGTAATTGAATTAAAGTTTAGACTTAATAGCTTGAATGCCTTGTCATTTGAGCTATTAGCGTTTTTTGTCGTTTTGAAAATTTAAAAAACATGAATATTTTATTAAAATACACCTTATCACTACTAACTATTTTCTTAGTAGCTTTCTCTTGTACTAAACCAGCTGAAGGTCCTAAACCAGGGGAGGGGGCTAAAACGGATGTAGTAGCAAAGCCTCTACAATTAGAAATTGCTTCTGTAAAGTTTGAAAAAGCAGGAAATCTAAATGGTGATGATGTTTCTGAGTTTTATGAAAAACTCTTTATTACAAAAACCCCTGCTAGAGATAAGAGCAAGAATAAAGATGATAAAGGAACTAATAACGGTTATCCAACTGAGTTTGCAACTAAAACTGAAGATATAAAAGGGAATAATATTTTTATAAATCTTCCGTATAACTCAAATTTTGAAAAATTAACAGCAAACGTTACTGTTAAGGCTGTTCTTACTTTTAAATCTGTTGTTGATAGTGTTAATTTAGAAGTGCCTAAGATTACCAATATTAAAGGAAATTCTGTAGAGATTTCATTTGAGATAAATAAAGATCATTTTACTTCGGAGAAATTAAACTCTGCTAATCCTGTCGTTAAACAAGTTCTTAAATTTTCTAAAGCTGGATTCGTTGATAAGATATACACCGTGAATTTTAAATTCTCAGATAACAAATCTGCAGACTGTACTATAGGAGAAGATAAGTTTAAGTTTACAGTTGCTGCTAGTGGAATCAACGCTGTTGCTAATTTTAGTACAGGTAAAGCAACTGGGAACATAGTAAATGCTCATTATGTTACACCTACTGTTAACACTGCTAATTCAGTTACAAACCCAATTGAATTCAAACTTAGAAAAGGTTCTAGTAATAACGAGCTTAAGACAGGAGGAGTTGCTGAAACAGATTATTTCAAAGCAGATGCTTTGGAACTTCCAGATGGAGCTTTTATTGTATTAGAAAATGATACTGATGTCAATCCAATTACTGGGATGAAGAAAACTGGTAGTTCTGCTACTACTGGTCAAACAGACCTTAAAGGCACTTCTGGTGGCTCCACTGCAGTTAGTTATAATTTCACAGTAATAGCTCAAAATGGGACAAGTAAAAAATACTGCAAACTAACAATTAATACTGATAGTTAGTAAAATTCAAAAGCTCAATTAATTATTTAGGATTTTGCTCTTTATTATTAATCATTGAAATATAGATTATGAAAACAAAAAATTTATTTAAAAACCTTTTATCACTACTAGCTATTGTTCTAGTAGTTTTCTCTTGTACTAAACCATCTGAGGAGGCTAAACTAGGAGAGAAAGCTAAAACGGATGTAGCAGCAAAACCTTTAGAATTAGAAATTACTTCTGTAAAGTTTGAAAAAGCTAAAAATTTTAAAGACACTGATGTATCTGAGTTCTACGAAAAGCTTTTTATCACTAAAACTCCAGCTAGAGACAAAAGTAAAACTGCCGTTGTAGCTTCTAATGGTTATCCAGATAAGTTTGAAACTGAAGCTACAGACATAAAGGGAAACAATATTTTTATAAATCTTCCATATAACTCAAATTTTGAAAAATTAACAGCAAATGCTACTATCAAAGCTGTTCTTACTTTTAAATCTGCTGTTGATAGTGTTGTTTTAGAAGCCCCTAAAACTAATATTAGAGGAAATTCTGCAGAGATTTCATTTGAAATAAATAAAGATCATTTTACTTCGGAGAATTTAAAATCTGCTAATCCTGTTATCAAACAAGTTCTTAAATTTTCCAAAGCTGGATTCGCTGATAAGATATACACTGTGAATTTTAAATTCTCAGAAAGTAAATCTGATTCATGTACTATAGAAGAAACTGGTTTTAAGTTTAAAGTTGGAGGAACTACTGGAATTAATAAATCTGGTGATTTTAACAGTAGTAAAACCGTTGATGGTATAGTTACAGCTAACTATGTTGCTTCTAATACTGACACGCCTAATTCAGGTACAAACCCAATTGAATTCAAACTTAGAAAAGGTTCTAGTAATAACGAGCTTAAGGAAGCTGGAGTTGCTGACACTGATTATTTTAAAGCAGATGCTTTAGAACTTCCAGATGGAGCTTTTATTGAGGTTTCTACTGACACTACTGCTTGTCCTGGTACTGGCTCTACTCCTACATGTGCGAATGTCAATCCAATCACTGGAATGAAGGGAACTGGAGTGGCAGCTGCTACTGGTCAGACGCATCTTATAGGAAAGTCAGATAACGGAGCTATTAGCTATACATTCACAGTAGTAGCTCAAAATGGAACAAGCAAGAAATACTACAAACTAACAATTAATGCAACAAGTTAATTGAATTTAAAAACTCAATTTAATTATTTAAGCTGTTGCTATTTATTATTAATCATTGAAATATAAATTATGAAAACAAAAAACTTATTTAAAAACTTTTTATCACTACTAGCTATTTTCTTAGTAGTTTTCTCTTGTACTAAACCAGCTGAAGGGCCTAAACCAGGGGAGGGGGCTAAAACGGATGTAGTAGCAAAGCCTCTACAATTAGAAATTACCTCTGTAAAGTTTGAAAAAGCGGGAAATCTAAATGGAGATAATGTATCTGAATTTTACGAAAAGTTATTTATTACAAGAATTCCTGCTAGAAATAAATTGGCTTCTGTTGCTGCAAGTAGTACTTCTAATGGTTATCCAAATAAATTTGAAACTACAGATATAAAGGGAAACAATATTTTTATAAATCTTCCATATAACTCAAATTTTGAAGCATTAAAAGAAAACGCTACTGTTAAGGCTGTTCTTACTTTTAAATCTGCAGTTGATAGTGTTGTTTTAGAAGTGCCTAAGATTACCAATATTAAAGGAAATTCTGTAGAGATTTCATTTGAGATAAATAAAGATCATTTTAGTTCGGTGAATTTAAAAGCTACCAATCCTGTTATCAAACAAGTTCTTAAATTTTCCAAAGCTGGATTCGCTGATAAGATATACACTGTGAGTTTTAAATTCTCAGAAAGTAAATCTGAATTATGTACTATAGGGCAAGATAAGTTTAAGTTTACAGTTGCTGCTAGTGGGATTAATATTAGTACTTCATTTAAAGATAAAGAAGCTAATTCGGTAGCTAATGCTTATTATGACACTACTGCTAATAGTAGTAAAGGTAATACTAGTGATCAGCCAATAGAATTCAAACTTAGAAAAGGTTCTAATAATAACGAGCTTAAGACAGAAGGAGTTGCTGATACTGATTATTTCAAAGCAGATGCTTTAGAACTTCCAGATGGAGCTTTTATTGTATTAGAGGCTGATGATGATGTTAATCCAATTACTGGGATGAAGAAAACTGGAGCTACTACTACTAATGATCAGACAGACCTTAAGGGAGCTTCTGGTCAAGCAGAAGCTAGTTATAAATTCACTGTAGTAGCTCAAAATGGAACAAGCAAGAAATACTATAAACTAACAATTAATGCTGATAGCTAGTTAGTAACATTCAAAAACTCAATTAATTATTTAAGCTATTGCTACTTATTATTAATCATTGAAATATAAATTATGAAAACAAAAAACTTATTTAAAAACTTTTTGTCATTATTAACACTTGTGTTATTCGCTTTCTCTTGTACTAAACCAGCTGAAGATTCTAAACCAGGGGAGGAGGCTAAAACGGATGTAGAAGTAAAACCACTACAATTAGAAATTACTTCTATAAAATTTGAAAAAGCAGGAAATCTAAAAGGCACTGATGTGTCTGAATTTTACGAAAAGTTATTTATTACAAGAACTCCTGCTAGAAACAAATTGGCTTCTGTTGATTCAACCGCTACTACTAACGGTTATCCAACTGAGTTTGTAACTGAAGCCACAGACATAAAGGGAAACGATATTTTTATAAAACTTCCATATAACTCAAATTTTGAAAAATTAACAGCAAACGCTACTGTTAAGGCTATTCTTACTTTTAAATCTGTTGTTGATAGTGTTGTTTTAGAAACTCCCAAAACTAATATTAAAGGAAATTCTGCAGAGATCTCATTTGAGATAAATAAAGATCATTTTACTTCGGAAAAATTAAACTCTGCTAATCCTGTTTTCAAACAGGTTCTTAAATTTTCCAAAGCTGGATTTACAGATAGAGTATACACTATGAATTTTAGGTTCTCAGATACTAAATCTGATTTATGTACTATAGGAGAAAATAAGTTTGGGTTTAAAGCTACTGATAGCGGAATTAATGCTAAAGGTTCATTTAATAGCAAACAAGCTAACGATGTAGTTAAAGCTCATTATGATACTGCTAATAGTGGAGCGGGCAAAGGTGAGACAAGTTCATCCCCAATTGAATTCAAACTTAGAAAAGGTTCTAGTAATAACGAGCTAAAGGATGCTGGAGTTGGTGAAGATGCTTATTTCAAAGCAGATGCTTTAGAACTTCCAGATGGAGCTTTTATTGTATTAGAAAATGATACTGACGTCAATCCAATTACTGGAATGAAGAAAACTGGAGCTACTAATACTACTGATCAGACAGATCTTAAGGGAGCTTCTAGTGGCTCCACTACAGTTAGTTATAATTTCACAGTAGTAGCTCAAAATGGAACAAGCAAGAAATATTACAAACTAACAATTAATGCTAGTTAGTGGAATTTAAAAACTGAATTAATTATTTAAGCTGTTGCTATTTATTATTAATCATTGAAATATAAATTATGAAAACAAAAAACTTATTTAAAAACCTTTTGTCATTATTAACACTTGTGTTATTCGCTTTATCTTGTACTAAACCATCTGAAGGTCCTAAATCAGGAGAGGAAGCTAAAACGGATGTAGCAGCAAAACCACTACGATTAGAAATTGCTTCTGTAAAGTTTGAAAAAGCAGGAAATCTAAAAGGCACTGATGTATCTGAATTTTACGAAAAGTTATTTATTACAAGAACTCCTGCTAGAGACAAATTGGCTTCTGTTGATTCAACCGCTACTGCTAACGGTTATCCAACTGAGTTTGCAACTAGAACAGAAGATATAGAAGGAAACAATATTTTTATAAATCTTCCATATAACTCAAATTTTGAAAAATTATCAGCAAACGCTACTGTTAAGGCTGTTCTTACTTTTAAATCTGTTGTTGATAGTGTTGTTTTAGAAACTCCCAAAACTAATATTAAAGGAAATTCTGTAGAGATTTCATTTGAAATAAATAAAGATCATTTTACTTCGGAGAAATTAAAATCTGCTAACCCTGTTATAAAACAAGTTCTTAAATTTTCCAAAGCTGGATTCGCTGATAAGATATACACTGTGAATTTTAAGTTCTCAGAAAGTAAATCTGATTTATGTACTATAGGAGAAACTGGTTTTAAGTTTACATTAAATGAAACTGGAATTAATGCTAAGACTTCTTTTAGTGATACCGCCAAAGCTAACTCAGCATCAGTAGTTAGAGCTCATTATGATACTGCTAATAGTGGAGAGGGCAAAGGTAAGACAAGTTCATCCCCAATTGAATTCAAACTTAGAAAGAGTGCTAATGGCGAGCTTAATACAAGTGGAGTTGCTGATACTGCTTATTTCAAAGCAGATGCTTTAGAACTTCCAGATGGAGCTTTTATTGTATTAGAAAATGATACTTATGTCAATCCAATTACTGGAATTAAAAAAACTAATGGGACTGTTGTTGCTAATCAAACAGATCTTAAGGGAGCTTCTGGAAATGGAAGTGTTGAATATAATTTCACAGTAGTAGCTCAAAATGGAACAAGCAAGAAATACTATAAACTAACAATTAATGCTGATAGCTAGTTTGTAAAGTTCAAAAACTCAATTAATTATTTAAGCTGTTGGTATTTATTATTAATCATTGAAGTATAAATTATGAAAACAAAAAACTTATTTAAAAACTTTTTGTCATTATTAACACTTGTGTTATTCGCTTTCTCTTGTACTAAACCAGTTGAGGAAGCTAAAACTGATGTAGCAGCAAAACCACTACAATTAGAAATTACTTCTGTAAAGTTTGAAAAATCAGGAAATCTAAAAGGCACTGATGTGTCTGAATTTTACGAAAAGTTATTTATTACAAGAACTCCTGCTAGAAACAAATTGGCTTCTGTTGATTCAACCGCTACTACTAACGGTTATCCAACTGAGTTTGCAACTAGAACTGAAGATATAAAAGGGAATAATATTTTTATAAATCTTCCATATAACTCAAATTTTGAAAAATTAACAGCAAATGCTACTGTTAAGGCTGTTCTTACTTTTAAATCTGCAGTTGATAGTGTTAATTTAGAAGTGCCTAAGATTACCAATATTAAAGGAAATTCTGTAGAGATTTCATTTGAAATAAATAAAGATCATTTTAGTTCGGTGAAATTAAAATCTGCTAATCCTGTCGTTAAACAAGTTCTTAAATTTTCCAAAGCTGGATTCGCTGATAAGATATACACTGTGAATTTTAAGTTCTCAGAAAGTAAATCTGATTTATGTACTATAGGACAAGATAAGTTTAAGTTTACAGTTGGAGGAACTTCTGGAATTAATAAATCTGGCGATTTTAGCAACAGTAAAGCTCAGGGGAGTATAGTTACAGCTAACTATGTTGCTCCTAATACTAACACTGTTAATTCAAGCACAAACCCAATTGAATTCAAACTTAGGAAGAGTGATTCTTCGACTAGTAAGGAGCTTAATACAAGTGGAGTTGGTCAAGATGCTTACTTCAAAGCAGATGCTTTAGAACTTCCAGATGGAGCTTTTATTGTATTAGAAAATGATACTGATGTCAATCCAATTACTGGGATGAAGAAAACTGAAGCTACTACTACTAATGATCAGACAGACCTTAAGGGAGCTTCTGGTCAAGCAGAAGCTAGTTATAAATTCACTGTAGTAGCTCAAAATGGAACAAGCAAGAAATACTATAAACTAGTAATTAATGCTAGTTAGTAAAATTCAAAAACTCAATTAATTATTTAAGCTGTTGCTATTTATTATTAATCATTGAAATATAAATTATGAAAACAAAAAACTTATTTAAAAATCTTTTATCATTATTAACGCTTGTGTTATTCGCTTTCTCTTGTACTAAACCAGTTGAGGAAGCTAAAACGGATGTAGCAGCAAAACCACTACAATTAGAAATTACTTCTGTAAAGTTTGAAAAAGCAGGAAATCTAAAAGGCACTGATGTTTCTGAATTTTACGAAAAGTTATTTATTACAAAAACTCCTGCTAGAAACAAATTGGCTTCTGTTGATTCAACCGCTACTGCTAACGGTTATCCAACTGAGTTTGCAACTAGAACAGAAGATATAGAAGGAAACAATATTTTTATAAATCTTCCATATAACTCAAATTTTGAAAAATTAGCAGCAAACGCTACTGTTAAGGCTGTTCTTACTTTTAAATCTGCTGTTGATAGTGTTGTTTTAGAAGCTCCTAAAACTAATATTAGAGGAAATTCTGTAGAGATCTCATTTGAAATAAATAAAGATCATTTTACTTCGGAGAAATTAAAATCTGCTAATCCTGTTATCAAACAAGTTCTTAAATTTTCCAAAGCTGGATTCGCTGATAAGATATACACTGTGAATTTTAAATTCTCAGAAAGTAAATCTAATTTATGTACTATAGGAGAGAATAAGTTTGGGTTTACAGTTGCTGCTACTGGAATTAACACTAAAGATTCATTTAAAGATAAAGAAGCTAATTCGGTAGCTAATGCTCATTACGATACTGGCAATACTGGTAAAGGTGATATAAGCACAAACCCAATTGAATTCAAACTTAGAAAAGGTTCTAGTTACGAGCTTAAGGACGGTGGTGTTGATCAAAATGCTTACTTCAAAGCAGATGCTTTAGAACTTCCAGATGGAGCTTTTATTGAGGTTAGTGATACTACTTGCACTGCTAGTGGCACTACTAATGTATGTGATGTTAATCCAATTACTGGAATGAAGAAAACTGGAGCTACTACTACTACTGATCAAACAGATCTTAAAGGCACTTCTGGTGGCTCCACTGCAGTTAGTTATAATTTCACAGTAGTAGCTCAAAATGGAACAAGTAAAAAATACTATAAACTAACAATTAATGCAACAAGTTAATTGAATTCAAAAACTCAATATTTGTTTGAGAATTTGTAGAAGTACAATTCAGGTTTATTTTTCAGTTATTTTGCCTAGATATTCAAGCGAAAAAAGTTAGTAAATTGACTTATGTAAGTCGTTATACTATCAACAAAATTTTTGACAAATTACGTCATTTGATTGCTTAAAAATGGGAAGAAGAAAGTCCCTTGGATTTAAGTCTTATGAAGGCTTGGTAAATGATGGTTATAAGAGATATTATAAAATCAGACATAGTGAAAGTTAATTTGCAAAATGAGTAAATCACATTAATGGAATTGAAAATTTTTGTAGACTATGTAAAGCCGGATTATCTAGGTTTATAGGAGTTCATAAACACAAGCTTTATTATTATCTAAAAAAGTGTGAATGTAGATTTAATTATCGCAATGAAAATTTGTATTCTTATCTGTTAAAATGGCTAAGAAAAAATCCCCTTAAGTTGTTTTGAACCAAAAAAAATAAAAGAATATTTACGTCAATCAATGGCTATTATTAAATGGGGATCTGTATAAAATAGATGTTGATAAAAAAACAATAGAACAGACCGTAAAACAGCCTGTTCTATGTTTAGTGTTAAATGTTACCACTTAACACAGTCCTTATTTAATAATTTAAATAAAATAATGAAAAAAATGTGCCGCAAAGTTAATAAAAAAAGAACCTATTTAATTTTTTAAGAAAAAATTTCAGCTATGATCAAATGGTTTTAACCAGAAATTTTAATTTTTTATTTAAAGGGGATATTTTTTAGGCTGATGGTTGTTTTGGACAATAGTCATTTTAAAAAAGTTAAACTTAAATCATATTTACTGACAACAACCTCTTAAACTGCACTTTACATTTGACCTATGATGAGTTTTAGATAACTAATTAAGTATATTTGTACCTACTTAGACTTTTTTTAAAAAAAACACTTAACTCATAGCATAGAGTATGTCTGTAATAGATGAATTAAAATATAATTTTAAAAATGGAGAAGTGTTTTTAAAAATTATATATATCAATGTATTTATATTCGTTTTCGGTGTTGTAATAGAGCTATTACTCTACTTGTTGGGCATAAGAATTTATCAAAACTATTTCATTTTACCTTCATCTTTTCAAAATTTCATATGGTCTCCTTGGAGTATTATAACTTATAGTTTTATGCATTCGAGTATTTTTCATCTGTTTTTTAACATGGTGTTTTTATACTTTATAGGAGGAATATTTTTTAAATATTTAGGAAGAAGAACATTTTTAGAACTCTACTTTTTAGGTAGCATCAGTGGCGGTTTAGTTTTTATTGTATTCAGTTATATGTTTGCTGACATACATCAAAATAAAATCTCCTTTTTGATCGGATCTTCAGCTTCAATTATGGCGGTCTTATCTGGACTCACTACACATATTCCAAATTATCCAGTAAGGATATTCAATTTTAAAAATTTGAAATTATGGCATATCACTGCATTTTTAGCACTTCTTGATTTTATGCAAATACCTGAAGACAGAAATCAAGGAGGTCATTTTGCACATATTGGAGGCCTTGCCATAGGATATTTATACATAAAAAAACTACATGATAGAAAATATCTAAACCTTATAATCGATAAAATAAAATCATATCTCAAACCCAAACCTAATAGTCATAACACAGATAAACAGAATAAAGAAAAAGTCGATTCCATACTAGAAAAAATATCTAAATCCGGATATGATAGTTTAACTAAATCAGAAAAAGATTTTTTGTTTAATAACAAAAATGATCAATAAAAAAGGTGGAGAATATATGTTATACATCATAAATATATTTTTTTCTTTTTTACTGATATTAGTATACATCAACTCGTATGTCCCACCGGATTTAATTCCTTATCATGGAATATTAAGTGTAATATATCCATTTTTATTATTGGTTAATATAGCATTTGCTTTGATTTGGATATCGAGATTAAATCCTCTTTTTCTAATATCTACTATTGTTATATTTCTGGGTTATAAGAATTTTGATCTTCTTTTTAAATTTCCAAAAAACTCTGAAGTTTATAAAAAAGTTGAAGGAGATATTAAACTTATCTCGTTTAACGTTCATTCTTTTAATAGGTATAACTGGATACAAAAAAAAGATGTGATCGATGAGATTAAAAATTTTATATCGGTGAATGATCCAGATATAATTTGTTTTCAAGAGTTTTACGATACAAAAAAGAATTACTTCCCAGAGTATCCTTACGTATATATTTCTTCCACTCACAAAAATGAGATATGGGGTAATGCCATATTTTCTAAATTTCCAATAATAGAAAAAGGAATAATAAAATTTGAAAACAGCTATAATCAAACTACTTATGTAAGTATTGACATAGGACAAGAGATTTTAAGAATTTATAATGTCCATTTAGAATCCCTTGGTATTGATCAAGAAGATTATGAATATAGAAAAAAGCATAAAAAAAATACTTTAGAAAGACTCAGCAAATTGTTTAAAAATGTAAATAAAGGTTTTTCCAAACACAGCGAACAAAGTGTATTAATTAGGGAGCATATAGACAATTCTCCATATAAAAACATAGTATGTGGAGATTTTAACTCTACTGCTTTTTTCTATGAATACAAGAAGATAAAAGGAGGCTTAAACGATGCTTTTAGTGTATTTGGGCAAGGACTGGGAGCCACTTTCTTTTTCTATTATTACCCTTTGAGAATAGATTTTATTTTATCAGATCCTAGAATATCTATCAAAGAATTCCAGACGCATTCGAATATAAGATTATCCGATCACATTCCCTTATCCTTAATCTTTAATTAGTGACACTATCGGCTACAGTTCCATTTGAAATTGCTTTAAAAATCTGATATCGTTTTCAAAAAACATCCTTAGATCTTTAATCTGATAAATGAGCATGGCTATTCGTTCTATGCCCATTCCAAAAGCAAATCCAGAATATTTTTTGTGGTCTATATTGGCATTTTTCAAAACATTAGGATCTACCATTCCACATCCCATTATTTCTAACCAACCAGTTCCCTTTGTGATTCTCTTATCAGCTTCAGATTTCATACCCCAATATATATCTACTTCTGCACTAGGCTCTGTAAATGGAAAGTACGATGGTCTAAATCTAATTTTAGATTTCCCAAATAATTCTTTAGTAAAATAAATAACAGTCTGTTTAAGGTCTGCAAAAGAGACATCGGTATCTATATACAGTCCCTCTATTTGATGAAATATACAGTGTGATCTAGCAGAAATATCCTCATTTCTAAACACTCTACCTGGAGATATAGTCCTTATAGGAGGTTTGTTATTTTCCATGTAGTGCATTTGAACCGACGATGTATGCGTTCTCAAGAGAAAGTCTGGATTTTTTCTGATAAAAAAAGTATCCTGCATATCCCTAGCTGGATGAAATTCAGGAAGGTTTAAACCTGTGAAATTATGCCAGTCATCTTCTATTTCAGGACCTTGGGAAACGCCAAACCCTATGCCAGAGAATATATCTACAATCCTTTTTCTAATGAGAGATATGGGATGTCTATTTCCTAAGTCTAAGTATTCTGCAGGTCTAGTTAAATCGTTTTCTGTGTGATGTTTATCATTAGAATCTACTCTATCTAAAAGGTCATTTACCTTATCTGTAGCTAAAGTTTTGAGCTCATTTATAGACTGTCCAAATACTTTTCTGTCATTTTTTTCAACATTTTTGAATAGCGAAAAATAATGAGCTACAAGACCTTTTTTGCCTAAAAATTTAATCTTAAAATCTTCTATTTGGTTTTTGTCTGTAGATTGAAAATCCGTGATTTCCTGTTTTAACTTTTCTATTTCAGCGAGCATGATATGATATTTGTGTAGGCTCAAAATTAATGATTTACAAAGAAAATACAGCTCTCAATATTAAAAGTGGTTTAGAATATTTTGATTTAGTAAATGAATTTTTATAAAGAATGTTTCAAGCCTTGAATATAGGCATTAAAAAAGGGGCTTTTGGCCCCTTTGAAATCTAATTAAAGCTTTTTATAAATTCAATTAAAACTATGAGAGAGTAGATATATTTCCGATATTTTTTCACTCTTATAAAAGAGGCATAAATGTTTTCTATTCTACCGTTACAGATTTAGCTAGATTCCTAGGTTGATCTACATTATATCCCTTAAAAACACCTACGTAATAGGCGAAGAGCTGCAGCGGGATAACAGACAATATAGGAATGAACTCCTCGGAGACTCTAGGAATGGATATGATATCATCTACCTGACTTTCTACCTCTGTATTACCGTCGGTAACGATGGATATTATCTTCCCCTTCCTAGCTTTAACTTCTTGTATGTTCGATAATACTTTCTTTAAATGCATGTCGGAAGGACATAAAAATAAAGATGGAATATCTTTGTCTATAAGGGCTATAGGTCCGTGTTTCATCTCTCCTGTAGCATAGCCTTCAGCGTGAATGTAAGATACCTCTTTTAATTTCAAAGCTCCTTCCAAAGCTATTGGATAATTAGCTCCCCTCCCCATAAATAAAAAACTACTAGAGTTACAATACTTCTCAGCTATGCTCTGAATTTTTTTATCTTGAAGTAAACACTCTTGAATCTTAGTAGGTATAGAATTTAACTCTAATAATAATTTTTCTAGTCTCTCACTAGATATTGTTTTATTCTCCTGCGCTATGTAAAGACCAATTAGATTTAAGGCTATAAGCTGAGAAGTAAATGATTTTGTAGAAGCTACAGCAATTTCGTATCCAGCACGAGTATACAGACCTTCGTGAGATTCTCTAGATATTGTAGAGCCTACCACATTACACATACCGAGTACTACAGCGCCTCTTTCCTTTAACATAGATATGGCTGAAATAGTATCTGCTGTCTCTCCAGATTGTGAGACTGCTATAAAGATATCTCTCTCATGTATTATTGGATTTTTATATCTAAACTCTGACGCAAACTCTACTTCAACTGGAATACGACATATATCCTCTATAAAATATTTAGCCGTAAAACCTGCATGCCATGAGGTTCCACAAGCTATGATTACTATCCTATGGGCATTTAATAATAACTCTCTGTGTTGTGTTATGCCCCCTAAAATAATTTTAGAAGTTTTACTATTTAACCTCCCTCTAAGACCGTTACTAATGGTTTTAGGCTGTTCGTATATCTCTTTCAACATGAAGTGCTTAAAATCTCCCTTTTCTATAGAGCTCAATTCTAAGTCTAAATTCTCCACAAAAGAAGTTTGAGTAATGTTGTCTATATTGCTCAGTATTATCTCATCTGACTTTACAACAGCTATTTGAAAATCATCCATATATATAGCCTTGTTGGTATACTCAGCTATGGATGAAGCATCTGAAGTCAAAAAGTGTTCGTTCCTTCCTACCCCTATTATCAATGGAGAACCTCTGCGTACGGCAAATAAAGTGCCTGGCTCATCTTCAGATAGAATAACTATAGAATAAGCCCCCACTATCCTCTTTAGAGCCAAACGAATAGCTGTACTTAAATCACATTTGTCGTTGATTTGTATGTTCTCTATAAAATTTATCAGAACTTCTGTATCTGTTTGACTTTGAAAGACATAACCTTTAGAAAGTAATTCTTTCTTGAGAGAAGAATAATTCTCTATTATGCCATTGTGTACAATGGCCAACTTTTTAGAATTAGAAAACTGAGGATGAGAATTTGAATCATTAGGCTCTCCATGTGTGGCCCATCGAGTATGACCTATTCCTATAGAACTAGAAAATTCCTTTCCATTTAAAAGAGTTATCAACTCGTCTAACTTTCCTTCTCTTTTGAATACTTTGAGTTTTTCATCTTCTAATAAACCTATTCCCGTACTGTCGTATCCCCTATATTCTAACCTTTTTAGTCCTTTTAACAAAACACTCTTAATATTCCTATCGCCGACATAACCAAATAATCCACACATACTTAAATTCTATTTAACTGTAGAAATAACCTTTTTTTTAAACCAACCGTCTCTCTAAAAAAAACACTAAAGAAATACCATAAAAAAACATCTTCTTAGTACACAACTAGTCTTTTTCTAATCATCAGAAGAAAACATTATTAACTTTCTGCGATATGCCCCAAGCAACTTAGATTTTGATATAAAACCTACGTACTTATCATCATCTGTAACGGGCAAATTCCAGGCAGCTGTATCTTGAAATTTCTTCATCACATTTTCAATGCTATCTGTTTTTATATCTATGATAGTTTCAGGCATCTGCATGACATCCTTAATCAAGGACACTTCACATATACTAGTTTCGAACATGATATGTCTTATATCATTCAAACTAACTATACCTTCGAAATATCCTTTAGAATCTACTACTGGAAAAATATTTCGCTTTGATTTTGCAACCGCAGAATGTAGTATTTCACTTATAGACATCTTAGAACTGATAGTTATAAAATTAGTCTCTAAAAGACTTTTTATATTCAACATATTTAAAATTGCTCTATCCTTGTTGTGAGTTAAAAGCTCTCCTTTTTTATCTAATTCAGAAGTGTATACAGACCTGTGTATGAAATACTTTGTTATGCTGTAAGAAATAGAAGAGGTAATCATGAGAGGTAAAAATAGACTGTATCCCCTAGTGATTTCTGCTATTAAAAATATGGCCGTAAGAGGAGCGTATAACACACCCGACATAAGTCCTGCCATACCCACCAGAGTAAAATTAACCTCTGAAATACTGTAAAAACCAAAAGCGTTGACTATCTTAGAAAAGACATTTCCCATAGCGCTGCCCATAAATAGAGTAGGGGTAAATATTCCACCTATGCCGCCAGCGCCAAAAGTGATAGAAGTGGCTATTATCTTAAATACTACCAAGCCTAATAACAATAAAATGACTACCCATTGGTTATCTGTAAATTCAGCGAAATAAGGATCGAACATCGATTTAGGAGTCGAACCGGCCAACAGATTATTTATAACGTCGAATCCCTCTCCAAAAAGAGGAGGGATGAAAAATACTATAATGCCTATTAAAACACCTCCTATGATGAGTTTCTTAAAAGAACTCTGTAATTTATCAAAGAGAGAGGCTATAAACATATACATCTTATTGAAATATATAGATGTAATACTCGACACCACACCTAATAAAACATAAAACATAGTATCTCTAATATCAAATACTTCGGTCTGGGAAAAATGTAATAAAACGTCATTTCCCATAAAAAAATAAGAGGTCAACCTAGCTGATATAGAAGCGAATAACAATGGAAGTAAAGAAGTTAATGTGAGATCTAAACTAAATACCTCTATAGAGAAGATAATAGCAGCGATAGGAGCATTAAAAATAACTGACATGGCGCCAGTAGCAGCACATCCTATCAATAATATCCTATTTTTATAATTCATGCGAAAGACACGTGAAATATTAGATCCTAAAGCCGATCCAGTAGCTACTGTTGGCCCTTCTAATCCTACTGAGCCTCCAAAACCAACAGTAAAAGGAGCTGTTAGAATAGAGGCGTACATCTGATGAGATTTTAACAATCCCCCTTGCTTGGAAATTGCATATAGGGTCGATGGTATTCCATGCCCTATAGGTTTTGCTATGATATACTTAGATATTATAACCGCTATGGAAATACCTATAAAAGGGAAAAAGATATAACCATAAGTATAAAAAGTTCCAATAAAATCTTTATGCAACAAACTCTGTATGAGATGCGTAGCGTTTTTTAGCACTACGGCAGACATACCTGATATAAAACCTGTAATTATACACAGTATAAATAAAAACTGAGTATGAGGAATATTCCTTATCCTCCAAATGATAAACTTGCCTAGTAGAGTTTTGGGCTTTGGCATTAGATTGAATAAGTTTCTTTATTGTGTTTTTATACCTAATTCCTCTAGTTGATCACTATCTACCACTGAAGGAGCATCTAGCATAATATCTCTTGCTGAATTGTTTTTTGGAAAAGCTATAAAATCTCTAATATTTTCCTTTCCACACATGACGCTGACCAATCTATCTAAACCGAAAGCTATACCTCCATGAGGTGGTACTCCGTATTTAAAAGACTCCATAAAAAAACCAAATTTTTCTCGAATCTGTTGGTCGGTTAATCCCAAACATTTGAATACCAAATCCTGAGTGTTCAAATCGTGTATCCTCACAGAGCCACCTCCTATTTCATTTCCATTTAAGACTAAATCATAAGAGTCGGCCTTAACATTAGAAGGATCTGATTCCAATAGAGAAATATCACCTTTTAAAGGCGATGTAAAGGGATGATGTATAGAATTATAACGAGATGCCTCTTGGTCCCACTCGAAAAGAGGAAAATTTAAAACCCACAGAGGAGCGAATTTATTTGGATCTCTCAAGTCTAATCTCTTGCCCATCTCTAATCTCAGCTCACCCAATGCCCTTATAGTTTGATTTTTCTCACCACACATGAGAAGTACTAAATCGCCAGGTTTCGCTTTTAGAATATCTAACCATCTGAGCATATCATCGGCAGAGAAAAATTTTCCCATAGAAGACTTTAAATCATCATCTTTATCTCTCTTCAACCAAAATAAACCACTAGCCCCTATCTGAGGACGCTTTACCCAATCAGTTAGCTCATCTATTTGTTTTCTACTGTAATGTCCACAATCTGGAACTACTATAGCTCCTATGAACTCTGCGCTGTCAAAAACTTCAAAGCCTCTATTTTTAACTATTTCTGTAAGATCTGATAATTTCATGTCGAAACGAATATCAGGTTTATCCGTGCCGTAAGAGTTAAATGCTTCCTCATAGTCCATGCGAGGAAAATCAGGCATATCTATACCCTTTAATTCTTTAAATAGATGCTTTACCATCCTCTCAAAGATATCCAAAATATCATCTCTGTGCACAAAAGACATCTCGCAATCTATCTGGGTAAACTCAGGCTGCCTATCAGCTCTTAAATCCTCATCTCTAAAACACCTTACTATTTGAAAATATTTATCCATTCCACCTATCATCAACAACTGTTTAAACGTCTGAGGAGATTGTGGCAAAGCGTAAAATTGACCTCTGTTTACACGTGATGGAACTATAAAATCTCTGGCCCCTTCAGGAGTAGACTTGATTAAAAAAGGAGTTTCTATCTCTAAGAACTTCTCTTTGGACAAAAAATTTCTAACCGATTGACTCAGCTCATGTCTGAAGATGATATTATTTTTTATGATATTTCTACGAATATCTAAATAGCGATATTTCATCCTAAGGCTTTCCCCACCGTCGGTATCATCTTCTATTGTGAAAGGAGGAAGGTCTGAACTGTTTAAAATTTCTAAATCGCTGACTAGTAATTCTACTTCACCAGTAGGAATATCTTTGTTTTTGCTCTCTCTTTCTATAACCTCACCCTCTACCTGAATTACGAATTCTCTAGATATCTCTTTTACTCTGTTAATCAATGATTCCTCTGTGCGTCGTTGATCGAATATCAATTGAGTTATGCCATATCTATCACGAATATCTACCCATATAAAAAAACCTTTGTCGCGAATTTTTTGGACCCAACCACTCAATTTTACCCTTTTACCCACATGAGATATATCCAAATCGCCACAAGTATGTGTTCTGTACATCTATTTATTTTTTTAAAAAGAAAAAACTATTTGAGAGGAACAAAAGTAACAAAGTTAAATACAGTTTTAACACTTAAAATTTAAGTTTGGAATAAAAAGACTTTAAAGAAAAAAAGTAAACTTTATTTAGAATAATAAGTGATAAAAAGTATAAATTTGCGCCCAGTTATATGGTCCATGGTGTAACTGGCAACACGTCTGGTTTTGGTCCAGAAGAGTCTAGGTTCGAGCCCTAGTGGACCAACTTTAATTTAAAGAGAATCTTTAAAAGGGTTCTCTTTATCTTTAAAAGATTTTCATCTCATCGGCCTTTACGTATCCTCGTCTATTATGGATATTTGTGAATTTTCCCTTCCAAACGGAATAAGGGTGGTACATCAAACTGTAAATAATCCCATTGCGCATTGCGGCATATCTATAAATACTGGAACCAGAGATGAAAATGAGCATCAATATGGCATGGCTCACTTTGTAGAGCATCTATTATTTAAAGGAACTAAAAAAAGAAAACCACATCACATTCTAAGTAGGATAGATGAAGTAGGTGGATATATAAACGCCTTTACTAGTAAGGAAGACACTTCTGTCCACGCCTCTTTTCTATGCGAATATTACAAAAGGGCTATAGAACTTTTGTTCGACATAGTCTTTAACTCTACCTTCCCAGAGATAGAAATAGAAAAAGAAAAAAAAATAGTAATAGACGAAATAAATTCCTATAAAGATTCTCCTTCAGAATTAATATTCGATGAGATAGAAGAGCTAGTATTCAAAGGATCCCTAATGGGAAATAATATACTAGGAGATGAAAAAAGCATAAAAAGTTTCGGCAGAGATCAAGTCATTTCATTCTTAGATGAGAAATACAATACCGATGAAATAGTATTTAGTTTTGTAGGAAATATCAGCCTGACAAAAATAGAACGAGAAATTAAAAAACACGCCCTATCGATAAAAACTAATACTAGAAAATCCCAACGGGAAAAAGTAGGAGAATACAAAGCTATCTACTTAGAAAAGGAGATGAACACACATCAATGTCACGCTGTAATAGCAAACAGATCTTTGGATTTAAACCACAAGGACATATATACAGTATCGCTGATAAACAATATACTTGGAGGACCTGCTATGAATTCACGTTTGAACCTAATCGTGAGAGAGAGATACGGACTAGCATACAATATAGAATCTTTTTGTTCTAGTTATTCCGACACAGGTATCTTAGGAATCTACGTAGGATCTGATAAAAAAAATATCTATAAAAGTTTAAACATCATAAAAAAAGAGCTGAAAAAGTTAAGCACAAAAAAGATAAGTTATACTCAACTTAAGAAATATAAAATCCAATTTATAGGACAGTTGACCATAGGACAAGAAAATAATGCTTCTCGTATGTTAGCCAATGCAAAATCTATATTGTCATGCCCAAGGATAGAGACCTTTTCGGAAATAAGAAAAAGAATAGAATCAATAGAAGAAAGTGATATAATAGAGGTTGCAAACCTCTTGTTTAGAGAGAAAGACTTAACTACACTTATATATAAATCACAATGAACGACATTTTAATAAATCAAAAAATAGAAGAATACATCATCAATCACAGTGATGACGAACCAGAATTATTGTATTCTCTTTATAGGGAAACATACCAAAAACACGTAAATCCAAGGATGTTATCTGGGCATTATCAAGGACGTATCCTCTCTATGATAAGCAAGATAATCAGGCCAGAAAAAATATTAGAAATAGGAACATTTACAGGATACTCATCACTTTGCTTGGCTGAAGGATTAAAAGAAACAGGACGTCTATACACCATAGACATAGATGAGGAACTAAAAGATATAATCTCTAAATATTTTAAATTATCTAAATACTCCAATCAACTAACGAATATCGTAGGAGATGCTATAGAGGAAATCCCTAAAATAAAAGAAAAATTCGACCTAGTATTCATAGATGCAGATAAAGAGAATTACTGCAATTATTTCAACATGGTTTTTCCTAAACTCAACAAAAATGGAATAATCCTAACAGATAACGTTCTATGGAGTGGTAAAGTTATAGAAGAACTAAATGACAAAGACTCAGATACAAAGGCAATTATAGAATACAACAAAATGATAAAAGAAAATCCTCTGGTAGAGGTAGTCGTACTACCCATAAGAGATGGACTGAGTTTAGTCAGGAAGATATAATACACGAAGAAGCTGTCTCAAAACCGAGGCAGCTTTTTTTCTGTTTAAAAGTGTAGTTTTTACCTGTTAGTTTATCTCACTAACTGATTGATAATCAAATAGTATGAATACAAATTTCAGGGACTACAACCAATGACAAAATGGCCTTTTCCCACCTAGTATCGAAGAATTGATTCCTGCAGATCATCCTGTGCGAGTTGTCAATGGCGTGATTGAACAGATGATACTCAAAGTGATGGTATATGCTTACATGGATAACACCTATTCTTCAAAAAAAATTAAGAAAGCAACGCGTGAAAACATCATTTATATGTGGCTTTCAGCTCAACAGGTAGTAGATCACAATACCATTGTTCGATTCCGTAGTAAAAAACTCAAGACCATTTTTAAAGATATTTTCAAACAAGTGGTCTTGTTATTAGCGGATGAAGGTTTGTTAACCCAGATTATTCATAGTCGTATGAATTTTTCGGATAGAATCTATCACTTTATCCAGTATTTATAAGCAGTCATTGATGAACTCAGAGTTATAAATGGTATATTTTTATTCCTCATTTTTGGGCTATATCTAAAGTGGTTATTTTTGGTTGAATCCCTTTAAAAATAGCACTTTATATTCAAATTGAAATACAAACCATGAATAATCCAGGTTAACACTCAAGGAAGTCTTTACAGATGGGACTAAGATTGAATCCATGGCAGAACGTTATATTTTTGTTTGGGGTAATGCGATTAAGACTCGTAAAGAGAAAATGTCCGAGCAGCTGGAAAATATGTGGCAGTATGCTCAGAGTATCGCAGATGAAGAAGATCTAGATTCTACCCCTCAAGACTTTAGCAAGAACAAATACTATCAACCTGAGTTCGATTAATAATTTGTTTAGTAAAAATGCTTGAAAGCCTTGTATTAACTAGGGTTAAAGAGACTCGGGTTTGTGATAAATTGAATGTTTTTGTGCAAAAAGTATCAAAATTTCATTAAATCGGTCTAAGTGTACAAAAGAATTCCAATAACTACACTAGCAACCTCTTAAATCCCAATAAATTTAAAAGATTCAAGTGATTTTATTAATCGAACTCAGGTTTTTAGAATTAAAACGTTGAATTTTAGAGCGTTAAATTACTCTAATTCCATTGTTTTTATTGACTATTTTACACCTAATTATTAATCGAACTCAGGTATAAAGGGATGAAAAAAGCAGAATTAGAATTAGAATTTGGATTACATGCTTTGGCACACAATCTTCGAAAAAAGGTATCATAAAAAGGAACTTCCTTTTAAAAGGAAAGTAAAATGTATCGCTACATACCAAAAATTAAAAACCCCCTCATTTCATTAATGAGACGGCTTCTGAAGTTGTTTTGAACTAAAAAAATGCACTATGAAAAAAATATTTTTATTACTCTCACTTTTATTTGTTTTTAGCACATCTATAAATGCCCAAGATGCCTTTAGTGGTAATATAGAACCAAAAACTAAAAGTATAGTCAAAGCTGATGTGGGTATATTGTTATTATCTGCAGCAGGTAGTTACTTTAACAAGGATGATGAGCTAATATTAGCTTTACCACTTAGTTATGAAAAGATGATAAATAATCATCTGTCTTTTGAAATTGGAATATCCACAGTTATTCGTATTATTTATGTTATTTATGACAAATTTATTCCTATTTCTACTACTTTTATTTTGGGACCAAGAGTTTCTTTGAGATATTATTTTTTTTCAATTACTTCTCCTGTTATAGGAGTTTATTCTGATCCTATAGGCTTTTATTTATCACCTTTTTTAGGAAATAATTTTATTATTGATAGTGAAAGGGTGGGGATCATAGATTTTAATGGAGGTTTAACAATGGGCTATCAGTGGATTACATCTGATACAGATATTTATTACGATGTCGAACTTGGAATTTTATTTGGAGGCGAATTTACTGGAAATGGCATTCGCCCATATATTGGGGCAGCAGTTTCATTGTTTTCTATAGGTTATCTTTTTTAGGTAATTTAGGTTTAAGGCTGATAGTGGGGGGGTGAGTACTTGCGCTCATGAGGCTATTTTTATTAGAAATTTGACATTTCTTACAAAGGAAACATTAACTAAATGGGAATATTCTAGCAATATTACACTCGTAATAATGAAATAAATCTTAACCTAGAAATCTGACTATAAGCGCTTTATCTTATTCAAAAGCTATTTATTTTAAAAGAGTTTAAATGGGGAATTTAATTATCGCAATGAAATTTTATTATATTGACCCGATCAATTCATAAGAGAGCTTCTCTCTTTGAAGTTGTTCTGAACTAAAAAAATGCACTATGAAAAAAAACTTTTTATTACTCTCACTTTTATTTGTTTTTAGCACATCTATAAATGCCCAAGATAACCCTAATAGCAATATAGAACCAAAAACTAACAGCATAGTCAAGGCTGATGTGGGTATGTTGTTATTGTCTCCACCACATAGTTACTTTAAGAATAAGAATAACAAGCACAATAACAATAACAAGGATGAGGAGATAACATTAGCTTTTCCATTTAGTTATGAAAAGATAATAAATAATCATCTGTCTTTTGAAATTGGAATATCAACATTTATTCATATTAATTATAATGGATCTTTTCCTCCTCCTACTACTACTACTTTTACTTTGGAACCAAGAGTTGCTTTGAGATATTATTTTTTTTCAATTACTTCTCCTGTTATAGGAGTTTATTCTGATCCTGATCCTATAGGCCTTTATTTATCACCTTTTTTAGGATATAATTATAGTATTAATAGTGAATGGGTGCGTGGCGTACAACGTTTTAATGGAGGTTTAACAATGGGCTATCAGTGGATTATATCTGATACAGATATTTATTGCGATGTCGCACTTGGAATGTTATTTGGAGCGGTATTTACTGAATATGACATTCAGCCATATTTTGACTCAGCAGGTTCATTGTTTTCCATAGGTTATCGTTTTTAAGTAATGTATAAATCAAATATTTAGTTTTTTATAAATAAAATATCCTATTAATCTCTCAATTAGATCATAAAACTGACTTTCAGTATAGAAATGTTAAATTAAAAAAACGCATTATGAAAAAAATCTTTTTGATATTCACTCTCTTATTTATTTTCAATTCATCAATAAAGGCTAAAGATGCCCTTAGTGGTAATATAGAGCCAAAAGCTAATAATATAGTGAAGGTTAACGTAGGTGGTGTATTACTTTATGCAATCCAGGGTTTGATGAACTTAAAACCGGATTTAACTTTACCGATTAGTTATGAAAGAGTCATAACTAATAAATTATCTTTCGAGATTGGAATAACATCGACTATTATTGATGGGGATGGGAATGACAATGAGATTAATTATTTTTCCAATTTTGGAGCAGATGTTGCTTTGAGATATTATTTTTATTCAGATAGTGCTCCTATAGGTTTTTATTTATCTCCTTCTTTAGTGTATGGTGGTGAAGGTAATGTATTAGGCCCAGAGTTGCTAATTGGATATCAACACATCATGGGTAATACTAGTATTTTTTTTGACATTGCATTGGGGGCTGGATATGAAGTTTATTCTGAACAACGTTCTTGGTGGCCAACAGCTTTATTGTCTATGGGCTATCCTTTTTAGGGGAATTATAATTCACGAAACTAAATTAGCAGTTTATATAAACAGAATACTAACCTGAGTTTGATTAACATATTAGTCGAATTCAGGTTATAAATTTAGGATTAATGTTTTTTATTGAGTTAAATTTGTGCGCACTACCTAAAATAAAAATAATTGAGTAATATGAAAAAGGATCTTAAAATTTTTGAATTAATAGAAAAGGAAAAGAACAGACAGATTAAAGGTTTAGAGCTGATTGCTTCGGAGAACTTTGTCAGTGATGAGGTCATGAGAGCTTCGGGTTCTATACTTACCAATAAATATGCTGAAGGATTTCCCAATAGGCGCTATTATGGCGGATGTGGTGTTATAGACGAAATAGAACAGTTAGCCATAGATAGAGCTAAAACTTTATTCAATGCAGAATACGCAAATGTTCAGCCTCATTCAGGCTCTCAAGGTAATGCGGCTATATATTTTTCTTGTTTAAATCCTGGAGATAAGATTTTGGGTTTTAATCTTTCTCACGGGGGTCATTTAACACATGGTTCTCCAGTAAATTTTTCTGGGAAAATATACAACGCTTCTTTTTATGGCTTGGAGAAAGAAACGGGGAGATTAAATTACGATGATATACAATCCATGGCTATAAAGGAAAAACCCAAGATGATTATAGCTGGGGCTTCTTCTTATTCTAGGGATATTGATTTCAAAAAATTCAGGGAAATAGCCGATAGTGTAGGAGCTCTTTTATTAGCAGATATATCACATCCTGCTGGATTTATAGCTAGAGGTATTCTAAACGATCCTATTCCTCATTGTCATTTTGTTATGACTACTACCCATAAGACTTTGAGAGGTCCTAGAGGAGGGATCATCATTATGGGGAAAGATTTCGATAATACATTAGGTATAAAAAACCTTAAGGGCGGAGGCTTGAAGAAGATGTCATCAATTATAGATTCAGCTGTTTTCCCGGGTTGTCAGGGAGGTCCGTTAGAGCACACTATAGCAGCTAAGGCCGTGGCTTTTGAAGAGGCTATGTCTGATGATTATTTCGACTACATATTACAGGTGAAAAAAAACGCGGAAGTATTGGCAGAAGAGCTAGTTAAAAAAGGTTATGATATAATTTCTGGAGGAACTGATAATCACTGTATACTCATAGATTTAAGATCTAAAAATATTACTGGTAAGGAGGCTGAGGATTGCCTATGTAAAGCAGATATTACTGTAAATAAAAATATGGTTCCTTTTGATACGGAGTCTCCTTTTATAACGTCGGGCATTAGAATAGGTACTTCTGCTATAACTACTAGGGGCTTAAATGCAGCAGATATGCCTATGATTGCCGATCTAATAGATAGAGTTATAATAGATAATGATGACGAGGATATGATAGAGGGAGTCAAGGCAGATGTGAATAAATTCATGGAGGATAGACCTCTTTTTGCTACTCAAAAAATATAGGGGAGATAGCCTAAGTAGTATATTTTTTTTTCTTTGAAAATATGAATAAAATCATTAGATTGCTCTGATTAGGGGAAGTGATTTTATATTGCTTTATTTTTTTTGTTGTAGGTGGTAGAAAAATTGATCATGGCAAATGATTTACAAATAGAGAAGAGAAATATACTGCGTAGCTATAGGTCTTTATTAAAAAATCCTTATCAAAAGTTGAGCGATGGTGATATAAGAGACATAAGGAAATCTTTTGATTTTGCTTTAGAGGTTCACAAAGATCAACGTAGGAAGTCTGGGGAGCCTTATATATATCATCCAATTGCTGTAGCGAAGATCGTAACCGAGGAGATAGGTTTAGGAAAAGTATCTATAATTTCTGCTCTGCTTCACGATGTGGTGGAGGATTCTAGTTATACATTGCATGATATAGAGGAGCATTTCAGTCCAACAGTAGCTAAAATAGTAAAAGGCCTCACAAAGATTACAGAGGTAAAAAACAGCAATTCTTCTCAGCAAGTTGAGAACTTTAGAAATATGTTGTTGACTCTCTCCGATGATGTTAGAGTAATACTTATAAAGTTAGCAGATAGGTTGCACAATATGCGGACTTTAGATTCCATGTCTCGCAATAAGCAAATAGAAAAAGCATCAGAGACTTTGTTTATCTATGCTCCTTTGGCTCATAGATTGGGTTTGTATAATATAAAATCTGAATTAGAGGATTTAGGTTTGAAATATACTGATCCACACTCTTACAATAGCATTCAGTTGAGGATAAAAGAATCAGAGTCAAAACAGAAAGAGTATATAAGAAAAATTTCAGAAATAGTAAGTGAAGAGTTAAATAGGCACAGTATTAAATTCGAAATAAAAGGCAGGCCTAAATCCATATATTCCATAAACAAAAAGATAAAAGAAAAGGATATAGATATAGATCAGATATATGACATCTTTGCCATACGTATTATTTTCGAATCTAATATAGAAGATGAAAAATTTAATGCTTGGAAAATATATTCTATAGTAACAGATAAGTTTAAACCTAAACCTTCGCGTCTAAGAGATTGGCTCTCTACTCCAAAAGCCACTGGTTATGAAGCTTTACACACCACGGTGATGGGCTTGGATGGCAAGTGGGTAGAAATTCAGATTAGGTCTCAGCGTATGGATGAGATTGCAGAGAGGGGATATGCTGCTCACTACAAATACAAAAATGCCAATACCAAGGATAATTTTGACACTTGGATTTTGAAGCTCAAAGATATGTTGCAAGATCTAGATGTGGATTCTGCAGAATTTGTAGGAGATTTCACATCTAATTTGCATCAAGAGGAGGTGTATGTATTTACTCCAAATGGAGATTTAAAGTCATTACCGTTAGGGGCTTCTGCTCTTGATTTTGCTTTTGAAATTCATGCAGAGATAGGTCTTACATGTCTTGGAGCTAAGATCAATGGTCGTCTATTTCCTCTTTCTCATAAGTTGAAAAATGGAGATCAGATAGAAATAGTGACTTCTAAAAATCAAAAGCCAAAGGCTGATTGGTTAAATTTTGTTATCACTGGCAAGGCAAAATCAAATATAAAAGCATCTCTTAGAGAAGATAATAGAAAGATAGTCAAGGAGGGCAGGGAGATTTTGACCCAAAAATTGAGTGTGTTAGGAACTGATTTTGATGAAAAAACTACTAACAGTTTAGTTTCATTTTTCAAAGAGAAAAAAATTTCTGATGTGTTCTATAAAGTTGGTGTTGGTGCCATTAGGAGTACTAATATAAAGAGGTTTGTAGAAAGCAGGAAGGGCATAATAAGGAATATTAGAAGTAGGTTAAAGAGAAAATACGATTCACTGAGGCAGAAGAGAGCTTTGCTCCTTAAGGACAAGGAGCAAAAGTATAAGACTATAGTTTTTGGTTCAAATGAGCAAGAGTTAGAGTATAAATTATCTGTCTGTTGTAATCCAGTTTATGGAGATAATATATTTGGGTTTACCTCTATCAATGATAATATTGTAAAAATTCACAGAGAAGATTGTCCTAATTCTGTCAATATGATATCCAACTACGGCCATAGGGTTATTAGGGCAAGGTGGGTAGATTTTGCAAACGATACTAGTTTTTTGTCTTCAATTAAAATAAAAGCGGTGGATAACAATGGCTTATTAAGTGGGGTAACTAACATTTTATCTACAGAAATGAATATAGTCATAAAGAGTCTCAATGGATTTGAGAAATCAGGTGTTTTCGAAGCTAATCTATCTGTTATGGTTCATAGCCTTGGGCAGTTGGAAGATTTATTAGGTAGATTAAAAAAAATAGAGGGAGTTTATTCTATCAAGAGAGTGTAGCTTTGCGATCTATTTTATCTAGTATGGTGTTTTGTAATTTTTTTATGTAATTTTCTTATGTTAAATGATGATTTAGGGTTTATTAAAAGGGATGAGTCAAATCAGGGGAGATTAAAAGTTATTATAGGTATTTTATCAATTTTATTATTTTCTGCAATTGGATTTGCTCTATACGAGTGGAATGACAGTGTTGAGGTGCAGAGGTTTTTAAATGAACAAAAGAAAGATTTAGAAAGAGAGTTAAGTGATATTGCAGATAGTTATCAAGTCGTTTTATCTGATAAGGATAGTCTAAATACTCTTCTTCACTCCGAGCGAGACAGCGTATTGAAATTAGTCAATTCTGTAAAGAAAATGAAAGCTACTATAACTTCTTTAAAGAGGTATAAATTTCAAGTAGAAGTTTTAAGGAGAGAAAAAAAGGAGTTGTTTAGGCTTGCAGATTCTTTGGACAGAGCAAATGAAGTTTTGATTGCACAGAGGGATAATGCCGAAAAAAAATTAAAAGAGGAAATAGATAAGGGTGAAGTGTTAAAAAATGAAAATAAAAAATTAAAAAATAATGTAGAGATAGCTAAAACTCTAGAGGCTAGAAGTATAAAAAGCGAGGCTATTATAGTTAATGAGAGTGGAGCATTGGAATCTACTGATTATGCTTTTAGGGCTGATAAGGTAAGGGTTTGTTTTACATTATCTAAGAATAATATAATTTCCAAAGGATACAAAAACATATATGTCGTAGTCAACACTCCTGATGATAAACTATTAGGTGTGTCTGTACATGGTAACAGAGAATTTAAAGATGTCTATGGCGATCAGAGAGCTTATAGTGCTACTAAAAAAGTGTATTACGACAATGAAAATTTAGATGTCTGTGTATATGTAGATTCAACTAAAGGGGATATTATTTCAGGAACTTATTTGGTGGGTATGTTTGTAGAGGGGAAATTTATAGGTGAGGAGACAATGGAGTTAAAGTGATGTTAGTTTTGTCTACTAAAAAAATACCTGCGCAATACAAGAGAATTTTTAAGAGTGGAATAGAGTTTAAGGAGTATTCTTTTATCAGCATAAAGTATACACCTCCAGTTCTAGAGGAGGTTAAAAACAGTAATATTATATTCACTAGCAAGAATTCGGTAAGGTCTATTGAGAGTCAGATATGTAAGTGGCGTAAAAATAGTTTCTATTGCGTTGGGGAGCAAACTTTTGATTATTTACAGGTTTTAGGTATAAGTGAGGCATTTTCTTTTTTTAATGTAAGTGATTTAGCTGATTTTCTAGTTCAGAAAAAAATAGACGACATTTTATTTTTTAGAGGGGATATTAGCTTAGATGTTTTGAGTACTAGAATTGGGAATTCTAGTGTTAAATACAGAGAGATCGTAGTTTACAAAACGGTGTTAAATCCAATAGAGGTCGATGAGAAAAGAGTTTCCATAATTATGTTTTTTAGTCCTTCGGCCGTGAGGAGTTTTTTTTATAAAAACAGATTGTGTTCCAAGACAAAATGTCTTTGTATAGGTCTTACTACGGCTATGGAGCTGAGAAAATACTCTGACAATTGTTTTTATACACCTAAAACCCCAAGTGTTAAGGGTGTGATAGAACTATTAAAAGCAGAAATTAAAAATGATAAAAAATGATATTCTTTTAAGGGCTTTAAGGGGTGAAGAGCTATCTAGGCCTCCTGTTTGGATAATGAGGCAGGCTGGCAGGTATTTGCCAGATTTTAGAGCGATAAGGGCTAAGTATTCATTTTTCGAATGTTGTCAAAGGCCTGAATTAGTTTCAGAGATAACCATTATGCCAGTAAAGCAGATAGGGGTAGATGCTGCTATATTGTTTTCTGATATACTGGTCGTTCCCAAGGCTATGGGCATAGATATAGAGATGAAAGAGGGCATAGGTCCTTATATTCAAAATCCAATAAGGTCTGAGAGTGATTTAAAAAGAATCTTTTTAGATGGTGTCATTGAAAATTTATCTTACGTATTTAAGGCTGTTGGGCTCACAAAGAGAGAGTTGAATGGACAAGTCCCTTTGATAGGTTTTGCAGGATCCCCTTGGACTATACTTTGTTATATAACACAAGGTCAGGGCAGTAAGGTCTTTGACAAGACAAAAGAGTTGTGTTATAGGGAGGCCTCTTTTGTTCATAGATTACTTCAATTGATTACAGATGTCACTATAGAGTATCTCAAAGAGAAGATTAGGTCTGGTTGTGATGTAATTCAAATTTTTGATAGTTGGGGGGGTATATTATCTCCTTATGACTATGATAATTTTTCATGGAAATATATTCAGCAAATAATAGATGCTATTAAGCCTATGACAAAAATTGTGGTGTTTGCCAAGGGATGTTGGTATGCTTTGGAAAAGATGAGTGAGTCAGGAGTCGATGCTTTAGGCATAGATTGGACTATATCTCCAAAATACGCGAGATCTGTTACTAATGGGCGCATTACCCTTCAAGGTAATTTAGATCCTAGTTGTCTTTTTTATCGGGCTTCTGAGATAGATAAGGTAACTAATGAGATGATAGATAATTTTGGCAGCACAAAGTACATAGTCAATTTGGGTCATGGAATACTGCCAAATATACCATTAGATAATGTAAAGACATTTGTAGAATCAGTAAAAAAATATAGTAGAGAACAATAGATAAAAAGTTATACTTTTGGGCATTGTATTTTGTTGATACAAGCAGTGTTTTATAAGTAAAAAAAAATTGTAAAGTTAAAGTTAAAGTTAAAATCATGTCAGATATTGCATTAAAAGTAAGAACAATTATAGTAGAGAAGTTGGGTGTTGATGAAAATGAGATAACTCCAGAGGCTCAGTTTTCTACTGATTTAGGAGCAGATTCTTTAGATACTGTAGAGCTTATAATGGCGTTTGAAAAGGAATTTGATATCAGTATCCCTGATGATAAGGCTGAAAACATTACTACTGTAGCTCAGGCTATAGAGCATATAGAAAAAGAGCTGGCTAACAAGTAATTTTATATCTATTTCTATGCAGTTAAAACGAGTTGTAGTTACGGGAATGGGTAGTTTGACTCCTATAGGAAATACTGTAGATGAGTATTGGGAGTCTTTGTTGAAAGGGGTAAGTGGAGCAGCTCCTATCACTTATTTTGATGCGTCTAATTACAAGACTAAGTTTGCTTGCGAGTTAAAGAATTTTTCTGTGTCTGATCATATTAGTAGAAGGGATATCAATAAAATGGATCTCAATACTCAGTATGCTATGGTATCTGCTCATGAGGCTTTTTTAGATTCTGGCATAGATTCTTGCAAAGAAGTTAATAAGGATCGTGTGGGGGTTATTTGGGGATCTGGAATAGGAGGATTGAAAACCGTCGAGGAGGTGTTGTTGGATTTTTATGAAGGAGGCGGTGAGATGCCGCGTTTTTCTCCTTTTTTTATACCAAAGATGATAGCGGATATTACTGCTGGTCACATATCTGTTAGATATGGGTTTAGGGGGCCTAATTATGCTACTGTGTCTGCTTGTTCTTCATCGGCTCACGCTTTGATAGATTCTTTTAATACAATTCGTCTGGGTAAAGCTGATATTATTTTTGCTGGAGGTTCGGAGGCTACTATTACTAGATCTGGTATAGGTGGATTTAATTCTATCAATGCTCTCTCTGTTAGAAATGACGATCCTTCTACGGCATCTCGTCCTTTTGATAAGGATAGGGATGGCTTTGTTATGGGCGAGGGGTCAGGCACGATGGTATTAGAAGAATATGAACATGCTAAAAATAGGGGGGCGAAAATATATGCTGAATTTATAGGTGGAGCTATGTCGGCAGATGCTCATCATATTACTGCTCCTCATCCAGAGGGTTTGGGGGCTAAAAATGTTATGATTGAGTGTATAAAAGATTCGGGTTTGTCCAAGGAGGATATAGATATGGTTAATATGCATGGCACTTCTACTCCTTTGGGAGATATGGCTGAAGTAAAGGCGGTTAAAGATGTGTTTGGCGATCATGTCTATAATATTAATATTAATTCTACAAAGTCTATGACTGGGCATCTTCTTGGAGCTACTGGAGTGGTTGAAGCTATATCTTGTGTTTTAAGTATTAGGGGATCTTTTGTGCCGCCTACTATAAATCATTTTACTGATGATGATTGTATAGATAGCAGGTTGAATTTTACTTTTAATAAATCCCAGAAAAGGGATGTAAATGTAGCTATGAGTAACACATTTGGATTTGGAGGGCACAATGCTTGTGTGATGTTAAAAAAGATATAAAATTTTTTTAGTTTTATTACAAAACTATAATTACATTTGCAGCCTTGGAGCTATTATTAATTTTAGAAGTTAAGCCGATGTAGCTCAGTTGGCCAGAGCAGCTGATTTGTAATCAGCGGGTCGTGGGTTCGAATCCCTCCATCGGCTCTTTGTTTTTTTTGGGGAGATACTCAAGCGGTCAACGAGAGCAGACTGTAAATCTGTTGGCTTCGCCTTCGTAGGTTCGAATCCTGCTCTCCCCACATAAAATAGGCGGGAATAGCTCAGTTGGTAGAGCATCAGCCTTCCAAGCTGAGGGTCGCGAGTTCGAGTCTCGTTTCCCGCTCTAAAATTTTAGAGGCCGGTGTAGCTCAGGGGTAGAGCGCTTCCTTGGTAAGGAAGAGGTCACGGGTTCAACTCCCGTCATTGGCTCGGTATTTTTTGTTGGTATTTGTAACTTAGTTGGTAGTTAGTAATTTTTTTAAAAGTAAAAAGTAGACATGGCAAAGGAAAATTTTAATCGTTCTAAGCCGCATTTGAATATCGGAACGATAGGTCACGTGGATCATGGTAAAACCACTTTGACAGCTGGTATTACAAAGGTTTTGGCTGGTAAAGGGTTGGCAGAAGGTAGAGATTTTGAAACTATCGATAATGCTCCAGAGGAAAAGAAAAGAGGTATTACGATAAACACTTCTCATGTTGAGTATCAGACTGAAAACAGACATTATGCTCATGTGGATTGTCCTGGTCATGCCGATTACGTTAAAAACATGGTTACTGGTGCGGCTCAGATGGACGGTGCTATATTGGTTGTAGCAGCGACAGATGGTCCTATGCCTCAAACTAGGGAACATATTCTTTTAGCTCGTCAGGTTGGGGTTCCTCGTATTGTTGTTTTCATGAATAAATCAGATATGGTTGATGATGAGGAATTGCTTGAGCTAGTTGAGATGGAGATAAGGGATTTGCTTTCTTTCTATGAATACGATGGCGATAACTCTCCAATAATAAGAGGGTCTGCTTTAGGAGCTCTCAATGGAGAGGAAAACTGGGTTGCTAAAGTGGAAGAATTGATGGAATCTGTAGATAGTTGGATAGAATTGCCTCAGAGAGATATAGATAAGCCTTTCCTAATGCCTGTAGAGGATGTATTTTCTATTACTGGTAGGGGAACGGTAGCTACTGGAAGTATAGAAACTGGAGTAGCCTTAACTGGTAATACAGTTGATATTATTGGTATGGGGGCGGAAAAGTTAACTTCTACTATCACTGGTGTGGAGATGTTTAGGAAAATATTAGATAGGGGTGAGGCTGGTGATAATGTTGGATTGTTGTTGAGAGGGATCGAAAAAGATCAGATAAAAAGAGGTATGGTTATATGTAAGCCTGGTTCTATAACTCCACATACAAAATTCAAGGCAGAGGTTTATATACTGAAAAAAGAAGAGGGTGGTCGTCATACTCCATTTCATAACAAGTACAGGCCTCAGTTTTATTTGAGAACTACTGATGTTACTGGTGAGATACAACTTCCTGAAGGTGTTGATATGGTTATGCCTGGTGATAACTTAACTATTACAGTTGAGCTGATAAATGCAGTAGCTTCAAGTGTTGGATTGCGTTTTGCGATTCGTGAAGGAGGTAGAACTGTAGGTGCAGGTCAGATAACTGAGATTATTGAGTAGGTTATAGAACTTTGTTTTAGTTTATGGTAATATTGTTCTGGCTGCTTTGTTAAAAATTTTGGTTTAAATTTTGATGTTTGTTTAATGGAGGTTTTGATTTGAACCTATAAAATTTGGAGGCCATAGCGCTAGACTACGGGAATAGCTCAGTTGGTAGAGCACTGGTCTCCAAAACCAGGTGTCGGGAGTTCGAGTCTCTCTTCCCGTGCGGCAAGAGGTTGGATAAGTTAAGACAAAATAATTAACTATTATGTTTGTAAATAGATTTGTGGATTATATCAAGGAGTCGTATGTCGAGTTAAAATTTAAGACTTCTTGGCCTACTTTAGAGGATTTACAGGTAAACGTCATTGTAGTTGCTGTTTCATCTATCCTTTTTTCCATAATGATATTTTTAATAGATAAGGTGTTTAACAGTTTGATATCCAATTTTTTTAGTTTACTGTGATCTATGGACAGAGATAAGTGGCATGTCATACGCGTCGTAAGCGGTAAGGAGAAAAAAATAAAATCTCATATAGAGAATGAAGTCTCTGTGTTGGGGCTCAGTGAGTCTTTGTATCAGATTTTGGTTCCTACTGAAAAAGTTTATCAAATAAAAAACGGGAAAAAAATTAGTAAGGATAAAATTCACTTTCCAGGATATGTGATGATAAATGCGGATTTGAGTGGAGAGCTTCCTCATATTATAAAGTCTACTCCTAACGTGGTTGGTTTTTTGGGCGAAAGGAAAGGAGGCGATCCTATCCCTATGCGTAAGCATGAGGTGAGTAGGATGTTGGGTGATATAGATAAGTTCTCAGAATCTGATGAGAGTGTTAGTATACCTTATATGGTTGGGGAGTCTGTTAAGGTCATAGATGGAGTTTTTAGCGGGTTTATTGGGGAAGTTGAGGTTATTAATGAGGAGAAGAGAAGGTTAGAGGTTATGGTCAAGATTTTTGGTAGAAAGACGCCTTTGGAGCTAAACTATATGCAAGTAGAGAAAATATAGTTTTAGTTCGATATGGTTTATTAAAATTAGTGGGGATTGGGCTTGAAAACAAGATTAAAAAATGGCAAAGGAAGTTAAAAATATAATAAAATTACAAATAAAGGGAGGTGCAGCTAATCCTTCTCCGCCTGTTGGGCCTGCTTTGGGTGCTAAAGGGGTTAATATTATGGAGTTTTGTAAGCAATTTAATGCTAGAACTCAAGATAAACCTGGTAAAGTTGTTCCAGTAACTATATTTGTTTACAGTGATAAATCTTTTGATTTTGTCATAAGAACGACTCCAGCTGCAATACAGCTTTTAGAGATAGGTAATTTCAAAAAAGGTTCTTCAGAACCTAATAAATCTAAAGTAGGTGCTGTAAATTGGGATCAAATAAAGTCTATAGCAGAAGACAAGATGTCAGATCTAAATGCTTTCACTTTAGAGTCGGCTATGAGTATAATCGCGGGCACAGCTAGATCTATGGGGATTAATATAGAGGGAAATAAACCTTTTTGAACATTGAATAAATCAATATGGCAAAATTAACAAAAAAACTAAAATTAGCTATTGCAGACGTAGATTTGACTAAAGGTTATTCTATTAGAGAGGCTAGTGAAATAGTAAAGAAAATAACTTATGTGAATTTTGATTCTTCTGTAGATCTATCAGTTCGTTTAGGTGTTGATCCTCGTAAGGCTGATCAGATGGTAAGAGGTGTTGTAGCTTTACCACATGGTACAGGTAAGGATGTTAAAGTATTGGCTTTAGTGACTCCTGATAAAGTTCAGGAAGCAAAAGACTCAAATGCTGATTTTGTAGGTTTAGATGAATATCTTCAGAAGATAAAGGGCGGTTGGACTGATGTAAACGTTATAGTTACTATGCCTAGTATCATGGGTAAGTTAGGGCCTTTAGGTAGGATATTAGGGCCTAGGGGATTGATGCCCAACCCTAAGACAGGCACTGTGACTATGGATATAGGTAAAGCCGTTGAAGATATCAAATCTGGTAAGATAAATTTCAAGGTTGATAGATATGGTATAGTAAACGCTTCTATAGGTAAGGTTTCTTTTGAGCCAAAGAAGATAGAAGAGAACATAATGGAATTATTGGAGACTTTAAACAGATTAAAGCCTGTGTCTTTGAAAGGAACCTATGTTAAGTCTGTTCATCTTTCTAGCACTATGAGTTCTAGTATTAGAATAGAGAATAATTAAGTTAACCTTTAAAGTTCTGAGAATATAAAATGAGAAGAGAAAAAAAAGAAGAGCTTGTAAATGATTTGATAGATAAAATTGATTCGGCTAACAACATATATTTAGCCGATATATCTGGATTGAATGCTAAGAGCAATAGCAGTTTGAGGAGGGATTGCTTTAAGGAGAACGTCAAATTATTAATGGTTAAAAATACCTTGATAAAAAAGGCTATGGACGCTTCTACAAAAGACTTAGAAGGCGTTTATATTTCCTTGAAAGGCAGTACTTCTGTTATGTTGTCTGAGGTTGGAAACACTCCTGCTAAACTAATAAAGAAAAATAGAGCAAAGGGCAGTAAGTTGCCGCTTTTAAAAGCAGCTTATATAGAGGGAGATACTTATATAGGCGATGATAAATTAGAGTCTTTAATAAGTATAAAATCTAGAGAAGAGATTATTTCTGGAATTGTGGGTCTACTTCAGTCTCCTGCTAAGAATGTTATTTCTTCTTTACAGTCTGGAGGTCAAAAGTTATCAGGGGTTATTAAAAGTCTATCTGATAGATAAATTTAGATTAGAAGAATTGTTACGCACTAAAAAAAGTATATATTAAAAAAGCAAAAATTAAGTAGATAAAATGGCAGATTTAAAAAAATTAGCAGAAGAATTAGTAAGTATTTCTGTTAAAGAGGCTAACGAGTTAGCTAAAATTTTAAAAGAAGAATACGGTATAGAGCCTGCTGCAGCTGCAGTGGCTGTGGCAGCTGGTCCATCTTCAGGAGGAGGGGAAGCTCAAGACGATGAAAAAACATCTTTTGATGTTATCTTAAAAGATGGAGGTGCTTCTAAATTAAAAGTTGTAAAAGTTGTAAAAGAGCTTACAGGTTTGGGACTTAAAGAAGCAAAAGCTATTGTAGATGGAGCTCCTGAAGTTGTAAAAGAGGGTGTTTCAAAAGATGAAAGTCAGGCTCTTAAATCTCAATTAGAAGAAGCGGGAGCTACAGTAGAGATTAAGTAGGGGGTACTACTTTTTTACTTTTAAGATGTTTGAAAATGAAATAATGAAATGTTATTTCATTTTCGATCTTTTTTTGCTATATAATAGTTTTTAATTTTTTAATATTCCATTCCATTGTCATTAGCAGACCACTCAGATAGAAGAATAAATTTTGCTTCAATAAAAGATATAAAGGATACAGTAGACTTCTTAGATATACAAACCAAATCATTTGAGGATTTCTTTCAGTTAGAGACTAAGTTTGAAGATAGGGTAAATGAAGGTTTATTTAAAACTTTTAATGAAAATTTCCCTATTACTGATACTAGGAATCAATTTGTTCTAGAGTTTGTGGATTACTTTGTAGACTCTCCAAGGTATTCTGTCGATGAGTGTATAAGTAGAGGACTGACCTTTAACGTGCCTTTAAAGGCTAGGTTAAAACTATATTGTACTGATCCGGAACACGAAGAGTTTAAGACAGTAGTTCAGGATGTCTTTTTGGGTAATATCCCGTATATGACCAAGAGTGGTACTTTTATAATAAATGGTGCGGAAAGGGTTGTGGTTTCACAATTACATCGTTCTCCTGGAGTCTTTTTTGGTCAGTCTTTTCACGCTAATGGAACTAAATTGTATTCTGTTAGAATAATACCTTTCAAGGGGTCATGGATAGAGTTTGCTACTGACATAAATAATGTTATGTATGCATACATAGACAGGAAGAAGAAATTACCCATGACCACTTTATTGAGAGCTATAGGTTACGAGAACGACAGGGATATATTGGAATTATTTGATATGACCGAGGAGGTTAAAGTATCTAAAGCTGGACTCAAGAGAGTGTTGGGGAGGGTCTTAAACGCGCGTGTGTTAAAGACATGGCGTGAAGATTTTGTAGATGAAGATACTGCTGAGGTGGTTTCAATAGACAGGAATGATATAATCATAGATAGGGGTGTAATCTTAGAGAAGGAGCATATACAGCAGATTTTAGATAGTGGTGTAAAATCTATTTTTATCAATAAGGAGGATGGCTCAGATGGCGATTACGCTATAATAAACAATACTCTTGAGAAAGATACTACAAACTCTGAGAAAGAGGCTGTAGAGTACGTTTACCGTCAATTGAGAAATACTGAACCGCCAGATGAGGAAACGGCAAAAGGAATTATAGATAAGTTATTTTTCTCTGAAACTAGGTATAGTCTTGGAGAGGTTGGTAGGTATAGAATAAATAAAAAGCTGTCTAGGGATGTAGATTTAGACATGCAAGTCTTGACTAAAGATGATATTATAGACATTGTAAAGCATTTGATACAACTCATTAACTCTAAAGCTGATGTAGATGATATCGATCACCTTTCAAATCGTCGTGTCAGAACCGTTGGAGAGCAATTAGCTAATAGATTTAGTGTAGGTCTTGCTCGTATGGCTAGGATGATGAGAGATAGAATGAATGTTCGTGATAATGAGGTCTTTACACCTGTAGATTTGATAAATGCTAAGACATTATCTTCTGTTATAAACAGTTTTTTCGGAACTAGTCAACTATCTCAATTTATGGATCAGACTAATCCATTATCTGAGATTACTCATAAGAGGAGGTTATCTGCTTTGGGGCCTGGAGGACTTTCTAGAGAGAGAGCGGGCTTTGAAGTTAGAGACGTACACTATACACATTACGGTAGGTTGTGTCCTATAGAAACTCCTGAAGGGCCTAATATTGGACTTATATCTTCTCTGTGTGTATACGCTAAAGTAAACAGATTAGGATTCATAGAGACTCCTTATAGAAAAGTTAATAATTCCATTGTAGATTTAGATTCTGAACCTATTTATTTAACGGCTGAAGATGAGGAAGACGCTGTTATAGCTCAAGCTAATGCTAAGATAAACGAGGCGGGCGAATTTATTAAAGATAAAGTTAAATCTAGGCAGGAGGGAGATCTACCTATTATAGAGCCACATAAGGTAAACTATATGGATATTGCTCCTAATCAGATTGCCTCTATATCTGCTTCGTTGATACCTTTTTTAGAGCACGATGATGCCAACAGAGCTTTGATGGGATCTAATATGATGCGTCAGTCAGTGCCTCTGTTAAATCCCGAAGTTCCTATTGTGGGAACTGGATTGGAAAGTAAGGTAGCTAAAGATTCTAGAGTGTTGATCAATGCAGAGGGCAGTGGGGAGGTGCTAGATGTAGATTCTCAACACATCTATATAAGGTATGAGAGGTCAGACTACGATAGGTTAATAAGTTTTGACGAGGATGTTAAGAGGTATGATTTAGTCAAATTTAGAAGGACTAATCAGAGTACTGTTATAAACCTAAGGCCGATTGTTAAAAAAGGACAAAAAGTAGTTAAGGGACAGGTCTTATGTGAGGGTTTTGCTACTAAGCAGGGTGATTTAGCTCTAGGGCGTAATTTAAAGGTTGCTTTTATGCCTTGGAAGGGGTATAATTTTGAAGATGCCATAGTTATAAGTGAGCGTGTCGTTAGGGAGGATATCTTCACATCTATACATATAGATGAATATTCATTAGAATCTAGAGAGACTAAATTAGGCCCTGAGGAGTTCACTTCAGATATCCCTAATGTCAGTGAGGATTCTACTAAAGATTTAGATGAAAATGGAATAATCAGGATAGGTGCTAAGATTGGTCCTGGTGATATTTTAATAGGTAAGGTTACGCCTAAGGGTGAAAGTGAGCCTACTCCAGAGGAAAAATTATTGAGAGCTATTTTTGGTGATAAAGCTGGTGATTGGAAGAATGTTTCACTAAAAGCTCCTTCGTCTCTTAACGGTATAATTGTCAATACTAAATTATTTTCTAAGAGCATCAAGAATAAAGATGTAAGAGCTAAAGATAAGATAGCTTTAAAGAAAGCTGAAGACGAGTATTTGGAAGAAGTAAACAAGTACAGAGAGATTTTAATAGCTAAGATTTACTCTTTAGTATCTGGCAAGAAATCTAAGGGGGTATTTTCAGATTCGGGAGAGGAGATAATAGCTAAAGACGTAAAGTACACTTTAAAAGTTTTGAGTTCTGTAGAGGTAGATTTTGATACCTTAATTGGAGGGAAGTGGGTTTCGAGTAGTGAGATTAATGAAACTATTTCTAAGATTTTAAATAGTTTCAAAATAAAAGTAGGTTACATCAGAGCCAAGTACAAGCGTCAGAATTTATCCATTATGATAGGTGATGAATTACCTATTGGTATACTGAATTTAGCTAAGGTTTATGTAGCTAAGAAGCGTAAGCTAAAAGTGGGGGATAAGATGGCGGGTCGCCACGGTAATAAAGGTATAGTATCGAAAATAGTTCGTGAAGAGGATATGCCATTTTTGGAAGATGGAACTCCAGTGGATATAGTATTAAATCCTTTAGGTGTACCCTCTCGTATGAATTTAGGGCAAATTTATGAAACGGTATTGGGTTGGGCAGGAATGGAATTGGGCAAGAAATTTGCGACTCCTATATTTGATGGAGCTTCTTTGGAAGAGATAACAAAGTACACAAGGGAGGCAGGGATTCCAGATTTTGGCCATACTTATCTGTATGATGGAGGAACAGGAGAGAGGTTTGATCAGCCAGCTACTGTGGGTGTTATATATATGTTGAAATTAGGACATATGGTAGATGACAAGATGCACGCTCGTTCTACTGGACCATATTCTTTGATTACTCAACAGCCTTTGGGAGGTAAGGCCTTATTTGGTGGACAGAGGCTAGGAGAGATGGAGGTATGGGCATTAGAGGGATTTGGAGCTTCTAATATTTTAAGAGAGATGCTGACTGTTAAATCAGATGATATAACAGGTAGGGCTAAGACTTATGAGGCTATAGTTAAGGGGGAAGAATTACCTGAGCCAGGTATACCTGAATCTTTCAATGTATTATTACACGAGTTGAAAGGCTTAGGTCTTAAAATGTCTTTCGAGAATACAAAAAAAAATAAAGTTTAATTAAACTACTACACTACTATATAAATTATGAGGGTAACTAATGATAGCGTGAATAGCGATTTCGATAAGATTACTATAAGCCTAGCGTCTCCAGAGTCTATTTTAAGTTCTTCATACGGTGAAGTTCTAAAGCCAGAGACTATAAATTATCGAACACATAAGCCTGAGAGAGATGGTTTGTTTTGTGAGAGAATATTTGGTCCTGTTAGAGACTACGAGTGTTCTTGTGGGAAGTACAAGCGTATAAGATACAAAGGTATAATCTGTGATAGATGTGGTGTAGAAGTAATAGAAAAGAAGGTTAGGAGAGATAGAACGGGGCATATAACTCTGGCAGTTCCAGTGGTTCATATTTGGTATTTCAGATCATTGCCAAATAAGATAGGTTATTTATTGGGTATTTCTTCAAAGATTTTGGATTCTATAATTTACTATGAAAAATACGTAGTAATCCAGCCTGCTGGTGTATTGAATTCTAAAGGAGAGCCTCTGAATAAGATGGACTTATTAACTGAGGAAGAGTATTTAGATATAGTTGATAAATTACCGGTAGATAATCAGTATTTAGAGAATACTGATCCAAATAAGTTCATAGCTAAGATGGGGGCAGAATGTCTTTATGACATATTAGAATCTACAGATTTAGACAAGTTGAGTTATGAGTTGAGGGATAAAGCCAATAATGAAACCTCTAAGCAGAGAAAGCAGGATGCTTTAAAGAGGCTTCAGGTGGTTGAATCTTTTAGAGATGCTAGGAGTAGGGTAGAGAATAAGCCAGAGTGGATGATTCTAAATATATTACCTGTAACTCCACCAGATTTAAGGCCTTTAATGCCTCTTGATGGAGGTAGATTTGCCACTTCAGATTTAAATGATTTGTATCGTAGGGTTATAATTAGAAATAACCGTTTAAAGCGATTGCTAGATATAAAGGCTCCTGAGGTCATTTTGAGGAATGAAAAACGTATGCTACAGGAATCGGTGGATTCTCTCTTAGACAATACTAGAAAATCCTCTTCTGTAAACACAGAGGTCAATAGGCCTTTGAAGTCTTTATCTGATTCTTTAAAAGGTAAGCAGGGGCGTTTCCGTCAGAATTTGTTGGGTAAGAGGGTGGATTATTCAGCTCGTTCTGTAATTGTAGTCGGGCCTGAACTGAAAATGCATGAGTGTGGTTTACCTAAAGATATGGTGGCAGAATTATACAAGCCATTCATTATAAAGAGACTTATAGACAGGAACATAGTAAAGACGGTAAAATCAGCAAAAAAGATAATAGATAAAAAAGATCCTGTAGTTTGGGATATATTAGAAAATGTAATAAAGGGTCATCCCGTGTTGTTAAACCGAGCTCCTACTCTTCACAGATTGGGGATTCAGGCTTTTCAGCCTAAGTTGATAGAGGGTAGAGCTATTCAGTTACACCCTTTGGTGTGTACTGCTTTCAACGCCGATTTTGATGGGGACTTAATGGCTGTGCATTTACCTTTGGGGCCAGAAGCTATATTAGAGGCTATGTTATTGATGTTGGCTTCTAACAATATATTAAACCCAGCCAATGGAGCGCCTATAACTGTTCCTTCTCAAGATATGGTATTAGGGCTTTACTATATGACTAAAATGAGAGTCTCCACTGATGATTATAAGGTAAAGGGAGAGGGATTAGTATTTTACTCTCCAGAGGAACTCATGATAGCTTATAATGAGCGAAAGGTAGAACTCCATGCCTCTATAAGAATTAGAATGGTCAATGAGCAGGGTGTAAGTGAGATAATAAACACTACCGTAGGTAGGGTTATATTCAATCAGGTTGTTCCCAAAGGGGTTGGATACATAGATAAGGTTTTGACAAAAAAGACTTTGAGAGATGTTATCTCTAGTGTATTGGAAAAAACCGATGTTCCTACTACTGCTAATTTCTTAGATGATATTAAAACTCTTGGTTATGAGAACGCTTTCAAGGGAGGCTTATCTTTTAGTATAGGAGATATCATTGTGCCTGAAGAGAAAACAGATATGGTATCTAAAGCCAATGATAGTATAAATGTCATCACTGGTAATTATAACATGGGGCTTATAACTAACAATGAGAGGTATAATCAGGTAATTGACGTGTGGACGGATACTAATGCTACACTTACAGAATTAGCTATGAAACGTTTGAAAGAAGACAATCAAGGTTTTAATTCTGTTTACATGATGTTAGATTCTGGTGCGAGGGGATCTAAAGAACAGATTCGTCAGTTGAGTGGTATGCGTGGTTTGATGGCTAAGCCTCAAAAATCTGGCTCTTCAGAGGGAGAGATTATAGAAAATCCTATTATAGCTAACTTCAAGGAGGGATTATCCATATTAGAGTACTTTATATCAACTCATGGAGCTCGTAAAGGTCTTGCCGATACTGCATTAAAGACTGCAGATGCAGGGTATCTGACTCGTCGTTTGGTCGATGTAGCACAAGATGTGATAATTAGAGAAGAAGATTGTAATACTCTAGTAGGAATAGAGGTATCTGCATTGAAGAAAAATGAAGAAGTTATAGAGACTTTGTATGAAAGAATTATAGGTAGAATTTCTCTTCACGATGTATATGATCCTGTTAGTAATGAGTTGTTGGTAGCTATGAATGATGAGATAACAGAGAGAGAAGCAGCTCTTATAGAAAAATCATCTGTAACATCTGTGGAAGTTAGGTCTGTTCTTACTTGTGAATCTGAGAGAGGTGTATGTGTGAAGTGTTACGGAAGAAATCTATCTAATAATAGAATAGTTCAAAAGGGTGAGGCTGTTGGTGTTATAGCTGCCCAATCTATTGGAGAACCAGGTACACAGCTTACCTTACGTACTTTCCATGTGGGTGGTACTGCAGGAAATATATCAGAGGGATCTAGTTTGATAGCTAAGTTTGACGGTGAGATCAAATTAGAAGATATAAGAGTTATATACAAGAGGGATGATGAAGGTAAAGATGTTTCAGTAGTAGTTTCTCGTTCATCTGAAGCTAAAATTCTAAATTCTGAAAATAAAAATATCCTTTCGGTAAATAATATTCCATACTCTTCCACCATTTTTGTCAAAGATGGAGATAAGGTGAAAAGAGGAGATGTTATTTGTTCTTGGGATCCATATAATGGAGTTATCATATCTGAGATAGAAGGAACCATAAAGTATGAAAATATAATTCAAGGAGTTACCTATCAGGTAGTCGTAGATGAACAGACCAGGTTTAAAGAAAAGGTTATTACAGATTCTAGAAATAAGAAAATTATATCTATGTTATCTGTATTAGATCGAGATGGAAATGTTGTAAAGTCTTATAATTTACCTGTGGGAGCGTATCTTATGGTAGAGGATGAGGAGGAGGTGAAAATTGGAAAAGTCTTGGTTAAGATTCCTAGAAAATATGCTAAGGCGGGGGATATAACAGGGGGTCTACCTAGGGTGACAGAGTTATTTGAGGCTAGAAAATCTTCTAATCCAGCTGTTGTTTCAGAGATAAATGGTGTAGTTTCTTTTGGAAAGATAAAAAGAGGTAACAGAGAGATTATAGTAGAGTCCAAACAAGGTGAGATCAAAAAGTATTTGGTTAAGATGTCTAATCAAATATTAGTTCAAGAGAATGATTATGTAAAGGCAGGATTAGCCCTTTCTGATGGAGTTATTACTCCTCAAGACATTTTAAATATAAAGGGACCTACTGCTGTACAAGAATATTTGGTCAATGAGGTACAAGATGTGTATAGGTTGCAGGGGGTAAAGATAAACGATAAGCACTTTGAGGTTATAGTTCGCCAGATGATGACTAAGGTTCAGATCGTAGATTCTGGAGACACTAAGTTTTTAGAGGGGGCAGTAGTACATAAACGAGATTTCCATAAAGAAAACGACTCTGTACTCAACAAGAAGATAATAGAAGATTCTGGAGACAGTGAGAAGTTTTCTAATGGACAGATAGTTACAAATAGAGAGTTTAACGATGAGAATTCTAAGTTAAAGAGAAGTGATAAAAAAGCTATGATGTCTAGGGATGTGATACCAGCTGTGGCAACTCCAGTGTTACAGGGGATTACTAGGGCTTCTCTACAGACTAAATCTTTTATATCTGCTGCTTCTTTCCAAGAGACTACTAAGGTATTAAATGAGGCTGCTGTCAATGGTAAATCAGATTATCTAGAGGGATTAAAGGAAAATGTAATAGTGGGACATAAGATACCTGCTGGTACTGGTATTTTTGATATTGATAAAACACAAGAGAATATAGAAAGTGAATTAGTAGAGGAGCTTAAGGTAGAGTAAAAATTAAAAAAACATGTTATATGAGCAATATTGATAATAAAGCAAATAACAAGGAGAATCATTTAGATATAGAAATAGAGTTAGATGAGTCAGTATCTGAGGGGACCTATTCAAATCTAGCTATTATAAATCATTCTGCCACGGAGTTTATTATAGACTTCATAAATATAATGCCAGCTATGCCTAAGGCGAAAGTCAAGTCTAGGGTTATTTTGACACCTCATAATATCAAGAGGCTATCTATGGCTTTAGATAAAAATCTAAGTAAGTACGAGTCTCAATTTGGTGAGATAAAAGTAGAGGAGGAGGTATTACAGGGCAATATGCCTATAACTTTTGGATCTACAGGAGAAGCTTAGTTATTTTATTGAATAATCACTATTATGGAAGTTGTCAAGTGTTTGATAATAGGTTCTGGTCCAGCTGGTTATACGGCTGCTATATATGCATCTAGGGCGGATTTGAAACCGGTAATGTATACTGGATTAGAAGTCGGAGGGCAACTAATTAACACTACAGATGTGGATAATTTTCCTGGTTATCCAGATGGGGTTAAAGGTAGGGATATGATGGAAGATCTAAAAAATCAAGCTGGTAGATTTGGCACTGTTTTTAGATTTAAAAATGTAGTAGATATAATTCCATCGCTAGAAGAGGGAGGTTTACATAAAGTTGTCATTGAAGATGGAACAGAGCTCAGTGCTAAGACAGTTATTATATCAACTGGTGCTACGGCTAAATCCCTTGGCATACCTTCTGAAACTAGACTGAAAGGATATGGAGTTTCAGCTTGTGCTATATGTGATGGTTTTTTCTATCGTGGTCAGAGTGTCGCTGTTGTTGGGGGAGGGGATACTGCTGCTGAGGAGGCTTCGTATCTATCGAATATATGTTCTAAAGTAACTTTGTTAGTTAGAGGAACTGAGATGCGTGCTTCTAAGGCAATGCAAAATAGGGTTCTAGATAAAGAGAATATAGAGGTATTGTTTAATACTCAGGTGCAGGAGGTTTTAGGGGATAGTGAAGTCACAGGTGTCAGCATTATAAATAGTAACACAGGTGATATAAGAGAGCTGAGTATAAGTGGATTATTTGTAGCTATAGGTCATAAGCCTAATACGGATATATTTAGAGGGAAGTTAGATATGGATGAGATGGGTTATATCATAACAAAGCCTGATTCTACAAAGACCAATTTACCTGGAGTGTTTGCTGCTGGTGATGTTCAAGATAAACATTATCGTCAAGCGGTTACTGCTGCTGCTACTGGTTGTATGGCTGCTTTGGATGCAGAGAGATACATACAGAATAGCAATTAATTTTGGTTTGAGACAACTTTAAGCGATAGTGTCATACCTCATTATTGAGAACTCCTCCTTGTAGACTATAACAGTTTTTAAATCCTCTTTCCCTCAAAATGTTTACTGCTTTTAAACTTCTTTGTCCTAATTGACAAATTAAAACTAGACTCCTTTGATCGTCTATTTCATTTATCTCATCCAAAATAGATTCGATATTTTTTTCAACTACTTGTATTTTTTTTATTCTGGGCAATTCATCGAGATTTCTAATGTCTATAAATAATGTATTAGGATTCTTTTTTGCTAATTCGAGAGATATTTCAAGAGATGATAAACTGTGAATATCACAATTTAAAAGGTCATAATTTTCGCCTTTAAAATAATTATTTGATGATGTTTTTACATCCTCATCTATATTAGTTTTACAAATATCAAAAATGGAAATATCGTTATTTAAGGAATTGAATGTCAATAATTTACCTGAAAGAGGGACACCTATCTTTAAAATTATCTTTAATATTTCATTAGCTTGAATACTTCCTATTATCCCTGGGAGCACTCCCAATACGCCACTCTCTGAACAAGAAGGAATAAAAGCTTGAGGAGGATGCGCAAATAAGCTTCTGTAGTTTGGGCCTCCTTTATAATTAAATACAGATACCTGCCCTGAAAACTCATTTACAGAAGCATATACTAATGTTTTATCCAAGGCTACACAAGCGTCATTTAGTAAATATTTAGTAGAAAAATTATCTGTTCCATCAGCTATTATATCATAGCCTTCAATAATATGAGATATATTTTTTCTAGTTAGTCGATCCGCATAAGACTGTATGGAGATAGTAGGGTTTAGATTGTAGAGCTTTTTTTGGGCTATATGAGATTTATATTTACCTATGTCGTCTGTTCCAAACAGGACCTGCCTTTGTAGATTAGACTCTTCTACACGATCGTGATCTATAATACCTATTTTTCCTACTCCTGCTGCTGCTAAATATTGTAAAATAGGACAACCCAGGCCTCCAGCTCCAACTATCAAGACCTTAGCCTTAAACAGTTTTTGTTGGCCTTTATGACCTACATCTCTCAAGGAAATATGTCTATCGTATCTCGACATAGCACGGACAAAATTATCTTAAATATTCACAAATAATAAAATGAAAAACTATAAAAACAAAAACAGACAGTCCTTTACACGGCTGCCTGTTTAGAGTTGAATGAATGAGTGTGGTTTTAAATTAGTTTGATTTAACCACCTTAACCCAATAATGACCCTTTATATCAGTATTCTCCTTAAGAGTATACTTTACTTCTGCTCCATTAGAAAAATCTTTAGCGCCAGTAGGATCTGCTGTTAAAGTAAGACTAGAAGGAGAAGTAATATTAAAGGTAAGTGTTAAAGTATCTAAACCTGTAGTGCCAGAAGACACGGTAATGGTTATAACCCTAGTAGTCTCATCAACAGAAGTTACATTAGCTCCAGTAGAAGGAGAAGTAACAGTTATATTTCCTGCAGTCACAACCTTAGTAGAATCATGTATAAAGACATCATATTTTTTTGATGTAGAGCCATTTTCAGCTCTTACTGTATATGTAACTGGATTTTCATAAGAAAAAGTTTGTTCTCCACTTGGAGAAGTTATAGTAGCATAATCTGATTGTTTTATAGTAGGAGTTGAACTTGCTGGAGGGCTGGTCACAGGTACAACTATTCTGCCTTTATCATCAGTACTGCCAGTAACTGTCTCTGTAATATCACCTTGATCAGAATTAATTGCAAAAGATGTAATTTGAGCTAGATTTGATTTTGTCCTAGTTACTGTAACTGCATAAGTTTTTGTCATTCCATTAGCTGTTACTGTATAATCAACAGCGGTGCCGCTAGTAAACTGCTGAGGGTTATCCTTAGCAGGATTAACAGTAGGAGAGCCATCTCCTCCCAACTCAATTGTAGGAGTTAGAATTATTTTATTCTCAGTCCCTTCCGAATCCTTCTTAACCGTAGCAGGAAGCGTTACTGTTATGGTACTATTAGCATGATCAATTGCCCCAGTTACATCGGTATCACCTAGATTTTTACCATTATTGCCACTAGTGTCTTTTCCAAACTTAAATGACTTAATAAATGGCCCTTTAACGGCTTGTACAGTATAAATACTTTTAGAGCCAGTATCGGTTTTTATTAGAGTAAATTGTTTGCCATTAATATCTCCAGATGTCCCCGAAGCAGGAGTTAAAGTATAGCCTTGAGTAGGCTCACTCGTATAATTTAAATTTGTTAAATCAATATCAGTGCTACGGCTAGTAACTTTATGATCAAACTTTAATTTTATTGTTCCAGTATTACTAGTGCCGCTAGGATGCGTAAATTCAGCAATTACCTCACCTGCAATGCCATTTGTTTCATTAGCTTGTATAGTAAACCCTGTCAATTTTGGCGCCGCTTCTTTAGTTAGAGTTACAGTGTATGTTTTTGTATATCCTGGCAAATACTGATTTGGAACGTTAACAGTTTGAGTATTATTACTACTAAAATCCAAAGCAGTAGGAGTAACATAATCTGCAGCAATATTATCCCCAGTAATAGAAGCTTTTAAATTTGTTATATCAACCGTATTAGCTACTCTAATTGCTATAGTTCCAGATCCTAAAAAATTACCGTGATTAATAGGTGAAGCGCTATATTCAGTTGGACTAGTAGGAAACCCACTATTACCTGCATTTTGAGTTTTAGTAAACTTAAATTCAGTTATTCTTGGCTCTTTATAAACTTTTACAGAATACACTTTTCTTCCTCCAGCAGGACCTACTGCACTATATTTTACAGCAGTTGTATGAGAAGAGCTGAAATCAGTAGCTTCAGTATAAGAAGTAGTTCCAGATTCTCCCTTGTATATTTGAGTTCCAGAAGGAGCGGTGCTAGCTGTAACAGTTGGTACTAACTCAGTTAAAGTAGCATCATGAGGAACTTTAACAATTATAGTTCCATCATCTTTAACATCACCTGATATATCATTTACAATATTTTTACCACTATTACCGCTTTGAGTAAATGTAAAACTTCCTATCTGAGGTTCAGTATTTTGAGTTACAGAAACTGTATATACTTTAGTAAAATCTGTAGCTGAAGAATTAGACGATGTTACAGTATATTTAACAGGAGTAGCAGTAGATTGAGAAAAATCTGTCTGAGCAGAAGGAGTAAAATCAGGTTTAGTATTCTCTCCCACTTCGATTGTAGGAGTTAAATTAGATAAAGTAACACCATTAGGAACTGTTACAGATATAGTGCCAGCAATGTGATCGATTATCCCTGTTACACCTTCACCAGTTATACCCGTATTAGTAGAACTCCCGCCAGACTCAGCAGCAGCAAACTTAAATGATTCAATATAAGGCCCTTTAACTACTTCAACAGTATAAACTCTTTGAGAACCTAAAGCAGTTTTCAAAGTGAATTCTTTGCCATTAATATCTTCAGATATTGTGCCAGCAGCTGGATCTAAAGTGTGATTATCTGGAATGGTAGCAGTAAAACTTAGACCAGTAAGATCAATACTCTCATTATAAGGAATCTTCAATAAAATCCTACCTGTAGCAGTTTCAGTGTCATCAGTTATAACAGCAGCAACCTCAGCTTTAATGCCTTTCCCTTTATCAGCATTTATTAAAAAACTTGATAAAACAGGTGTCGATTCTCTAGTCATATAAACAGTGTAGTCTTGAGTAGTATTGTCAGGAGAAGTCAACGTAAATACTTTTTTATAACGTTTAGGAGAAGGTGTTTCAGTAGACTGCTCAGAAGGTTCCTCAGTAGACTCTTCAGAAGGGTTTTCAACAAGTTCAAAATCAGTTTCTTCACCACTAGCAGGGGATATGGTAGTCCCTTCACATGAGGTTATATTAAACTTTAAGCCAGTTAGTTCAGCCGAACTAGGAACTGTTAATGATATAGTATGATTGTTAATATCTATATCACAGTTTATATCAGAACCTAAATTTTTTCCCTCATTTTCAGAATCCAATAAGGAAAATGATTCTATGCATATATTCATATTATCTTCTATAATTTTCTTTTTATCACAAGAGAAAAAAATTATCGATAACAACACGAAAGAGAAAATAATACTCTTTACAAAATAATTTTTCTTAAACATAATTTTAATAATATAACTGGTAAAAAAACTACAATCCTTTAAATGCCACAGCATTCAAAGTATTAGCCATAAGACTTATCCTAATCTCTACCCCAAAGAACAGAGAATTTAATATACCAGCTAAGATAGTAGTAATTATTTAATCCCCGTTTTTTTTATATAAACAAAAACAGACAGCCGTAAAACTGACTGCCTGTTTAGAGTTGAATAAGTATAATTGGAATTTATTTATTAACCAGCTGAACCTTCAACCGTTACCTTAACCCAATAATGACCCTTTACAACATTATTCTCCTTAATAGTATACTTTACTTCTTTTCCTGCAGAAAAATCTTGAGCGCCACCAGTAGGTTCTATGCTAAGATTAGAAGATGTAGTATCAGTCAAAGTAAGCGTTAAACTACTAAGATCAGTATTCTCAGGCACAGTAACAGTTATAACTCTGGTAGTTGCATCAATAGATGCAGAAGCTCCACTAATATCATTAGTTCCATCTGTTATTTTCAAACTATCAGCAACTATAACCTTAGTAGAATCATATATATAAACGTTATAACTCTTTGTTCTACTATTATCCTCAGATGTTACAGTATATTCTTTTGACTCATCATACGAAGTAAAAGTTTGAGCTCCAGTTGGAGAAGTTATAGTAGCATAATATAATGTTTTTACAGTATAATTTGTTGAAGTTATTGGAAGATCGGTCACAGGCACAATTATTCTTCCTTTATCATCAGTGTCAGTCTCCGAAATAAGACCTTGTCCTGATTCTATTGCAAATGATTTAATCATAGCTTCAGTTGAAGGTGTTCTAGTTACAGTAACTTGATACGTTTTTTCCATTCCATCTTTACCTGTTACTGTACAATTAACTGGGGTGCCACTAGTAAACTGTGTAGAAGTATTAGTATTAGGAGAAACAATAGTAGGATTATCTCCTCCTAACTCAATTGTAGGAGTTAGAGTTATTTTATTCTCAGCCCCTTCCGAATCCTTCTTAACTGTAGCAGGAAGCGTTACTTTTATGGTATTATTTTCGTGATCAATTGCACCTGTTATAGGGCTACTAGAACCTATACCTTTCCCGCTATTTTTAGAATCTTCAAATTTAAAAGACCTAATAAAAGGCCCTTTAACTGCTTGTACAGTATAAGTTCTTGTAGAACCTAAGGAAGTTGTTAGAGTAAATGTTTTCCCATCAATGCTTCCAGTTACTGGAGTACCAGGAGTTAAAGTATGCCCATCGATAGGAGCGCTAGTATAACTTAATCCATCTAGGTTAATTTCAGTAGCAGTGTCTCTAGGGAATTTTAATTTTATTGTTCCAGTAGCGACGTTATCGGCACCATCATGAGTTAATTCAGCATTTACCTCATTTTGAATACCTTTACTAGAATTAGCGTTTATTTTAAAGCTTGTCAATTTTGGCGCTAATTCTTTAGTTACAGTTACTTTATAAGTTTTTGTTGTGCCATCTTGAGCTGTTACAGTATACTCTACTTCTGAGCCAGATGTAAAAGTATTAGCTTTTTCATCTCCTGGACTAACTGTAGCTCCAGAACGTACCTCTATAGTAGGCTTAAGATCTGTTAAATCAACAATGTTTGGAACAATTAATGATATAGTAGCTTCTCCATTTTCTAACTCTATTATAGTTCCCGTTATGTCTTTTACAAGGCTCTTACCATTATTTTTTTCATTAATAAATTTAAATGAACTAATAGCGCATTCATTAGATAGCTCTTTAGTTATATAAACAGGATATTCTTGAGACTTATCATCCTTTGTTACAGTAAACACCTTTTTGTAACGTTGTTGATAATAAGGCTCAGAAGCAGTTTCTTCCTTAGTAGATTCTTCAACGATAGGTTCAAAATCAGTTTTTTCACCACTAGCAGGGGATATGGTAGTCCCCTCACATAGGGTTATATTAAACTTTAATTCCGTTAGTTCAGCCGAACTAGGAACTGTTAATGATATAGTATAATTCTCAACATCTATCTCACTGTTTATATCAGAACCTAAATTTTTTCCCTTATTTTCAGAATCTAATAAGGAAAATGATTTTATTAATGATTCTATGCATATATTCATATTATCTTCTTCAGCATTCTGAGTTACAGAAACTGTATATACTTTAGTAAAATCTGTAGCTGAAGTATCATTAGATGTTACAGTATACTGAACATTAGAACTGAAATCTGTCTGAGCAGAAGGAGTAAAATCAGCTTTAGTGTTCTCTCCCACTGTAATTGTAGGAATTAAACTAGATAAAGTGACACCACTAGGAACAATTAGTTTTATGGTGTTTTCTTCGTTATTAATCGTAGCTTCTACTTCCTTAGTTATACCTGTATTAGCAGTTCCTCCAGCAGGATTAGGTTTAAATTTAAAGGCACTAATATAAGGCCCTTTAACTACCTCCACAGTGTAAACTCTTTTAGAACCTGTGTCAGTTTTTATCAGAGTAAATTGTTTTGTAGTAATATCTTCAGCTATTGTACCAGCAACTGGATCTATAGAGCACCCTTCAGGAACATTGATAGCAGATGTTAATCCTGTTAAAGTAATAGCTCCTTTGTAAGGAATCTTTAATAAGATTTTGCCAGTATCAGAACCTTCCTCATGAGTTAATTTAGCAGTTACTTCATCTTTAATGCCTTTATTTTCATCAGCTGATATTTTAAACTCAGTCAATTTTGGAGCATCTTCTTTAGTTATGTATACAATGTAATCTTGATCCTTACCATCTTTTGTTACAGTAAAGACCTTTTTATAACGTTGAGTAGAAGGCTTTTTAGGAGCTTTTTCAGAAGCCTCCTTAGTAGTAGTTTCTTCCTCAGTCGATTCTTCTACAACTTCAAAATCAACTTCTTCACCACTAGTAGGGGATATGGTAGTCCCTTCACATGGAGTTATATTAAACTTTAATCCAGTTAATTCAGCTGAATTAGGAACTGTTAAGGATATAGTATAATTTTCAGCATCTATTTCACAGTTTATATCGGAACCTAATTTTTTTTCTTTATTTTCAGAATCCAGCAAGGAGAAAGATTCTATACATACACCTAAATCATCTTGGTAAACCTTATTTTTCTCACAGGAGAAAATAATTATCGATAAAAACACAAAAGAGAAAATAATACTCTTTACAAAATAATTTTTCTTAAACATAATTTTAATAATTAAAGAACAATAATCCTATAAATCCGATAGGATTAAAAGGATTAGCCATAATATTTATCCTAATCTCTATCCCAAAAGACAGAGAACCGATCATCTCAGCTAAGATAGTAGTAATTATTTGAATAGCGTTTTTTTATATAAACAAAAAAAGCTGCATCGGTTTTGAGACAGCTTCTTAGAGTTGAATATGTGTTGTTTTAAATTAATTTAGCTTGATTTAACCACCTTAACCCAATAATGACCCTTTACATTACTACTACTATCTTTAAGAGTATACTTTATTTCTTTCTCATTAGAGAAATTTTGAGTGCCAGTAGAATCTGCTGTTAGAGTATAGCTAGGAGTGGTGCCACTGCAAGTCAAAGTAAGTGTTAAATTATCTAAATTGGTAGTACTAGAAGGTACAGTAATGGTTATAACCCTAGTAGACTCATCAACAGAAGTTACACTGCTTCCAGCAGGAGCATCAACAGTTATATCACTATCAGTTAGTTTCTTAGTAGAATCATATATATAAACTTCATAAGTCTTTGAAGAGTTATCTTCAGCTGTTACAGTATATGTAACAGGATTTTCATATGAATCAAAAGTTTGAGCTCCACTTGGAGCTATACTAGCATAATCTGATTGTGTTATAGTAGGAGTTGAACTTGCTGGAGGGCTGGTCACAGGTACAACTATTCTGCCTTTGCTACTGGTATCAGTAGCGCTAGGGTGTGTAATATTACCAGTAGCAGAATCAATTGTAAATGATGTAATCTGAGCTATAGTTGATTTTTCTCTAGTTACAGTAACTGTATAAGTTTTTGTCATTCCATTAGCTGTTACTGTACAATTAACTGGGGTGCCACTAGTAAACTGTGTAGAAGTATTAGTATTAGGAGAAACAATAGTAGGATTATCTCCTCCTAACTCAATTGTAGGAGTTAGAGTTATTTTATTTTCACTTGATTCCCTTGCTACCGTAGCAGGAACTGTTATAGTTATGGCTCCAGTTTCATGGTTAATATTTCCACTCACAGCATTGCTTATACCCGTATTAACGCTCCCGCTAACAGCGGCAAACTTAAACGACTTAATAAATGGCCCTTTAACTGCTGTTACAGTGTACTTTGAGGTAGAACCTAAAGCAGTTGTTAGAGTAAATTCTTTTTCATGAATACTTTCTGAAGCTCCTAAAGGAGTACTAGGAGCTAAAGCATGTCCATCACCAGGAACGCTAGTAAAAGCTAATCCTGTTAAATCAATATCTCCATTATGGCTTTGAACTTTATGCTCAAACTTCAATTTTATCTTTCCACCCTTTCCATCACTATCACTAGCAGGATGCTCAAATGTAGTAGTTACAGAATTTTCTGCTATACCTTTACCAGTATTAGCTGTTATTTTGAACTCTGTCAATTGCGGCGCTGCTTCTTTAGTTAGATTTACAGTATACTGTTTTTGAAATGAATCCAAATATTCATTCTGAACTGTAATAGTTGCAGAATAAGGAGAAGTGTCACTAGTAGTAAAATTCAAAGCAGTAGGAGTAGATGTAGAACCAAGATTACTGCCAGTAATAGTAGGAGTTAAGGACGCCACATCAACAGTATTAGCAACTGTGATGGTTATAGTTCCGTTTGCTGAAAAATCACCCTGAGTAATATTCCCGCTATATTCAGCTGGACTAACAGGAAACCCACTATTATCTGTATTTTGAGCTTTAGTAAAGCTAAATGCCTTTATCCTAGGCTCCTTATAAACTTTTACAGAATATACCTTTCTTCCTCCAGCAGGACCCACTGCACTATATTTTACAGGAGTTGTATGAGAATCTTCAAAACTAGTAGCAGCAATAGCGCCTTGTCCAGTATCTCCACTATATACTTGAGTATTAGCCAAAGTAGAAGCAGGTGTAATGGTTGGAGTTAACACATCTAAACTTGCATTATGAGGAACTTTAACAGTTATAGTTCCAGAATTATGATCGATAGTTCCTGATATATCATTTCCAAGATTTTTATTATTGTTAGAAGCAGTCGTAAACTTAAATGTCTCTATCTGGGGTTCAGCGTTTTGAGTTACTGTAACTGTATATATCTTAGTAAAATCAGTCGCTGAAGGATTAGAAGACGTTACTGTATACTCAATAGGAGTAGTAGCAGATTGAGAAAAATTTGTCTGAGCAGAAGGAGTAAACTCAGCTTTAGTGTTATCTCCAACTGTAATTGTAGGAGTTAAACTAGATAAAGTGACGCCATTAGGAACTGTTACAGATATAGTGCCAGCAATGTGATCTATATTCCCCGTTACACCTTCAGTACTTATACCCGTATTAGTAGTTCCCCCAGTAGGATTACTTTCAAATTTAAAATCACTAATATAAGGCCCTTTAACTGCGGTAACAGTGTAAATTCTTTGAGAACCTAAAGCAGTTTTCAAAGTGAATTCTTTGCCATTAATATCTTCAGATATTGTGCCAGCAGCTGGATCTAAAGTGTGATTATCTGGAATGGTAGCAGTAAAACTTAGACCAGTAAGATCAATACTCTCATTATAAGGAATCTTCAATAAAATCCTACCTGTAGCAGTTTCAGTGTCATCAGTTATAACAGCAGCAACCTCAGCTTTAATGCCTTTCCCTTTATCAGCATTTATTAAAAAACTTGATAAAACAGGTGTCGATTCTCTAGTCATATAAACAGTGTAGTCTTGAGTAGTATTGTCAGGAGAAGTCAACGTAAATACTTTTTTATAACGTTTAGGAGAAGGTGTTTCAGTAGACTGCTCAGAAGGTTCTACAAGTTCCAAATCAACTGGATCGCCGCTAGCAGGTGATATGCTAAATTTATCTGAGAGCTTTATATTAAATTTTAATCCTTCTAAAATAGCCGTATTAGGAACTGTTAGTGATATAGTATACTGAGCAGTATCTATCTCACATGTTATATCAGAGCCTATTTTTTTTTCATTATTTTCAGAATCAAATAGAGAAAATGACTCTATACCTACACCAAAATCGTTATTGTAAATGTTCTTTTTCTCACAGGAAAAAATGAATACAGATAACAATACAAAAGAGAAAATAACGCTCTTTGCAAGAGAAAATGTCTTCATGTTTTTTTTTTTAAATTAATATAATCTATCAATCGCTTTGAATATCAAAGTATCAGTTACAAACTTCATTCTAATTCTTAGCCCAAAGTTAAAGAATTGAATATACCAGCTAAGATAGTAGTAATTATTTAACTATACTTATTTATTAAGTAATAATAAATACAGAAAAAACAAAAACAGACAGCCATAATAAGTGACTGCCTGTTTTTTAGAATTGAATGAGTGTGGTTTAAAATTAATTTAGCTTGATTTAACCACTTTAACCCAATAATGACCCTTTATATCACTATTCTCCTTAAGAGTATACTTTACTTCTTTTCCACCAGAAAAATCTTGAGCGTCAGTAGGCTCTATACTAAGATTAGAAGATGGAGTGGTATCAGTCAAAGTAAGCGTTAAACTACTAAGATCAGTACTCTCAGGCACAGTAACAGTTATAACTCTGGTATTTGCATCAATAGATACAGAATCTTTATTAATCTCAGTACTGCCATTTGTTACTTTAAGATTAGTATCAGTTATAGTTTTAGCATTATCATATATATAAACATCATAACTCTTTGTTATAGTAGTATTTTCAGCAGTTACGGTATATGTAATAGGATTTTCATATGAATCAAAATTTTGAGCATCTGTTGGAGAAGTTATAGTAGCATAATCTGATTGTGTTATAGCAGGAGTTGTGTTTGTTGGAACACTAGACACAGGCACAACTATTCTTCCATTTGCACCGTTGCTGTTCTCCGAAATACTACTTGATTGTCCTGATTCTATTTCAAATGATTTAATTTGCGCTAGATTTGATTTTGTTCTAGTTACAGTAACTGTATAAGTTTTTGTCATTCCATTAGCTGTTACTGTATAACTTTTAGCTATGTCAGATGTAAACTCCTGAGAGTTTCCACTAGTGGAATCAATAGTAGCACTATCCCCTCCCAACTCAATTGTAGGAGTTAGAGTTATTTTATTCTCAGTCCCTTCCGAATCCTTCTTAACTGTAGCAGGAAGCGTTACTGTTATGGCTCCAGTATTATGGTCAATACTTGTTGCACTTATTTCACCATTTATACCTTTATCAGTATTCTTACTATTTTCAAACTTAAAAGACTTAATAAACGGTCCCTTAACTGCTTCAACAGTATAAACACTTTTAGAACCTGTATCGGTTTTTGTTATAGTGAATGTGGTACTACCAATTTCTCCAGACACCTCTGTGTTACTAGTTGGATTTACAGTACAACCTTCAGGAGAAGTTATGGCAGGTGTTAATCCTGTTAAAGTAATTTCATGTTCATTATTCTTAGGAAACTTCAACTTTATTGTCCCAGTATTACTAGTGCCGCTAGGATGTGTAAACGTAGCACTTACTTCACCTGCAATACCATTCTCAGTCTTAGCTGGTATTTTAAATTCTGTCAATTTTGGCGCTGTTTCTTTAGTTAGAGTTACAGTGTATGTTTTTGTATATCCTGGTAAATACTGATTTGGAACTTCAATAGTTTGAGGATTAGTACTGAAATTCAAAGCAGTAGGAGTAATATAATTTGCAGCAATATTATCCCCAGTAATAGAAGCTTTTAAATTTGTTACATCAACTGTATTAGCAACTGTGATAGTTATATTATTGCCTGAAACTGAGCCGTCATATTCAGTTGGACTATTAGGAAACTCACTATTACCTGCATTTTGAGATTTAATAAACTTAAACGTACTTATTTTTGGTTCTTTATAAACTTTTACAGAATACACTTTTCTTCCTCCAGCAGGACCTACTGCACTATATTTTACAGAACCATCATGAGAATTACTGAAATCAGTAGCAGTACTATTAGCATCATCAGTATTACAATCTTCTCCTTTACACACTTTAACGTTAGAAGCACCTGCAACAGTCGGAGTTAAATCGGTTAAGGTCGCATTATAAGGAACTTTAATGATTATATCGCTGCCATTAATATCACCTGTAATATCATTTCCAAGATTTTTATTACTGTTGGAAGCAGTAGTAAATTTAAATTCAAATATAGTAGGTTCAGCATTTTGAGTTACTGTAACTGTATATTCTTTAACAAAATCTGTAGCTAAAGAATTAGAAGATGTTACTGTATACTTAACTTCAGAACTGAAATCTGTCTGAGTAGAAGGAGTAAACTCAGATTTAGTGTTCTCTCCCACTGTAATTGTAGGAATTAAACTAGATAAAGTGACACCGCTAGGAACTGTTATAGATATAGCGCTAGTAGTGTGATCTATATTTCCTATTAATTCACTAATTATCCCTGTATTAGCAGTTCCTCCAACAGTATTAGGTTCAAATTTAAAGGCAGTAATATAAGGTCCTTTAACTACCTCAACAGTGTAAACTCTTTGAGAACTTGTGCCAGTTTTTGTTAAAGTAAATTCTTTACTTTCAATACTTTCACTTATCACGCCAATAGCTGGATTTAAAACATGATTGTCTGGAATAGCAGCAGTAAAACTTAGACCAGTAAGATCAATACTCCCATTGTAAGGGATATTCAATAAAATCTTGCCTGTAGCAGTGTCAGTATCATCAGTTATAACAGCAGTCATCTCACCTTTAATCCCTTTACTTTCATTAGCTGATATTTTAAACTCTGTCAACTTAGGCGCTGATTCTTTAGCTATATATACAGTATACTCTTGAGACTTATCACCCTTTGTTACAGTAAACACCTTTTTGTAACGTTTAGAAGAGGATCCCTCAGAAGGCGCTTCAGAAGGTTCCTCAGTAGACTCTTCAGAAGGGTTTTCAACAAGTTCAAAATCAGTTTCTTCACCACTAGCAGGGGATATGGTAGTCCCTTCACATGAGGTTATATTAAACTTTAAGCCAGTTAGTTCAGCCGAACTAGGAACTGTTAATGATATAGTATGATTGTTAATATCTATATCACAGTTTATATCAGAACCTAAATTTTTTCCCTCATTTTCAGAATCCAATAAGGAAAATGATTCTATGCATATATTCATATTATCTTCTATAATTTTCTTTTTATCACAAGAGAAAAAAATTATCGATAACAACACGAAAGAGAAAATAATACTCTTTACAAAATAATTTTTCTTAAACATAATTTTAATAATATAACTGGTAAAAAAACTACAATCCTTTAAATGCCACAGCATTCAAAGTATTAGCCATAAGACTTATCCTAATCTCTACCCCAAAGAACAGAGAATTGAATATACCAGCTAAGATAGTAGTAATTGTTTAACTATACTTATTTATTAAGTAATAATAAATACAGAAAAAACAAAAACAGACAGCCGTAAAACTGACTGTCTGTCTAGAATTGAAAAGTGTATTCTAAATTATTTAGCGCTTGCAGCTTTTTTAGTTACAGTTACAGTATATGTTTTAGTGAAAGATGTATCAGTAGAATTAGTTACCGTGTACTGAATAGCGGTACTCCCGTCAGGAGTAAAAGTCTGAGCAGTCGCACTAGTGGGATCAACAGCAGCAGTATCTCCTCCAACCTCAATTGTAGGAGTTAGGGTTACTGTATTGCCATCTGAACCCATCGTAACCCCACTAGGAACTTCTAACGTTATAGTACCAGCAGCATGATTAATTATCCCGTCAACATCGGCAGAACCTAGATTTTTATCACTATTACCACTAGTATCTTTTCCAAACTTAAACGACTTAATAAACGGTCCTTTAACTGCTGTTACAGTATATTCTGAGGTAGAACCTAGAGTAGTTGTTAAAGTAATTTTTTTACCTTCAATACTTTCTGAATCTCCTAGAGGAGTATTAGGAGTCAGAGTATGTCCATCAACAGGATCGCTAGTATAACTTAATCCCGTTAAAACAATTTCATCGTTACGGCTAGCAACTTTATGATCAAACTTCAACTTTATCTTCCCACCCTTTCCATCACTAGTAGGATGGTCAAATGTAGCAGTTACCTCATCTTTAATCCCTTTACTTTCATCAGCTGTTATCTTAAACTCTGTCAACTGTGGCGCATCTTCTTTAGATACAGTTACAGTATAATCGCTTGTAGTTCCATCTTGAGCAGTAACAGTGTAAGTTTTTTCACTACTAAAATCTTGCGCTGTAGTAGCCGCCTGTCCATTAATAGTAACTGTAGAACCATTATTCCCCAATACCTCAGGGGTCAAAGCAGTAACATCTGTATTATACGGAACTTTTACAGTTACTGTTTTAGCACTATGATTTATAACGCCTGATACATCTTTAACAATTTTTTTGCCACTATTGGCACCGTCATTCTTAAACCCAAAAGATTTCATCTTAGAATTCGAAGACTTTACAGTTACTTGATATGTTTTAGTGGTAGAGCCATCCTCAGCTGTTACAACATAATTTTGCACCTGACCATATGTAAATGTAGTAGATGCTTTAGATGCTGGATTTACTGTTGTAGCTCCTGCAGACAAAATTATTTCAGGACTAAGACTTACAGTAGAATTATCTTCTCCATCTAATACGATTATATAGTTTTCATCATCTGACTTGGTCCATTCTATTTCTGATGTAATCTTTGAGTTACCGCTATGATCTGAGGGTTTAATTTTAAACGAAGTAATCTCTGCTACTGCTTGCAATACAGGAATAGTTATATCGTAATTTTTAGTAGTTCCGTCTTGTGCTGTTACCACATATCTCTTTGCTGTACCTCGAGTGAAATTCTGTGCCTCTCCATCTGCTGGATTTGCTGTGGCACTAGCACTGATAGCTATAGTAGGCTTTAGGCCTGTTAAATCTGTAACAGTATGAGGGATTTTTGCAATACTAACATTTACATCATCATCTCCAGTAGCGCTAGGCATATTCTCTGCTGAATAATCAGTGTTGCCAAAATTCTTTCCAGAATTTACAGAATGTTTAAACGTAAAACTGCTTATCTCTTTAGCATTAGAAAGGTTCTTAGAAACAGACACTGTATACTGTTTTGTTTGACCATCTTGAGCTGTTACAGTATAAACCTTAGAATTGCTATAATCATGAGATGCAACATCTGGACTTATAGCAGCTCTTTCATGCTTAGTTATAGTAGGGATTAAAGCATCTATATTTGCTTGTGTAGATGCCTTTACTACTATAGTTCCATTAGCATCATTAATTGTAACGTCTACTGCTCTAGCCCCAGCAGAAGACCTAGTTAATTTTAAACCCGTATTAAGACTACTGCTATCATCTTTGTTAAACTTAAATTCAGAAATTCTATTATTAGAAGATAAGTCTTTGATATATTTTACTGCATAAACCTTTGTTTTTCCATCTGTAGTTACTGTGTAATTAACTGCAGTTGTGGTAATACTGTTTTCAGTAGTAGAAACTAGTTCTCCCGAAGTAATACTAGCCCCTGTATGAACTATTGTAGGATTTAAATTATCTAAAGTAGCAGCATCAGATACGTGTAATGTTATGGTAGAAGGCTCAGTATTAGTAGATTCAACAATATCACTATTCCTATCTGCGAAAATCTTGTTTTTATTTTTAGACTTCTCTAATTTAAAACTACTAATATAACAATCACTAGCTAAAGCTTTAGTTATATATACAATATAGTCTTGACTTTTGTCTCCCTTTGTTAAAGTAAATACCTTTTTATATCGTTGTTGAGGAGAAGGCTTTTTGGTAGATTCCTCAGAAACCTCATCAGTAGTAGTTTTTTTCTCAGTAGATTCTTGAACTTCTTCAAAATCAACCTCTTCACCACTAGCAGGGGATATAGTAGTCCCTTCACAGGGCGTTATATTAAATTTTAACCCAGTTAACACTGCTGAACTAGGAACTGTTAAGGATATAGTATAATTTTCAGTATCTATTTCACATTTTATATCAGAACCTAATTTTTTTTCTTTATTCTCAGAATCCAGCAAGGAAAAAGATTCTATACATACACCTAAATCATCTTGGTAAACCTTATTCTTTTCACAGGAGAAAATAATCGCCGACAACAATACAAAAGAGAAAATAATACTCTTTACAAAATAATTTTTCTTAAACATAATTTTAATAATATAATAGGTTAAAAAAACAACGATCCTCTAAATACCACAGCATTCAAAGTATTAGCTATAAGACTTATCCTACTCTCCACCCTAAAAGACAGAGAACGAACACCTTAGCTAAGATAGTAGTAATTATTTAGTTATGGCTCTTTTTTTAAGAGACATGATATTCTTTAAACAGAAAAAGGGGCCTAAAAGCCCCTTCCCTAATTGTAAATAATTGACCAGTTAAGTAATTTTCTCTCCAATTATTAATCTATTTCTAAAAACTGTTTAAATCCCAAAACTGATTATTAAGAATTCTTAAATGTCAACTTATAGTAGGTAAATGACGTTCCATTTTGAGCTACTACCCTAAACTGTATACCTTTATTATTATCTGCTGGAGTAAACCCAGTAGACATTGTAGGATCTGTTGGAGGGTGATTAGTTGTATCATTAGAGAACTCACTAGCAGTCACATCTATGAAAGCTCCATTTGGAAGTGTTAAAACATCTACTTTGAATTTCCAGCCACTTGATGAGGATATATCTTCATTAGCGAACTCTGTATTTTTAGTCATTGTAAGTTCAATGGGATTCTCTTTAGATCCATCTTTACTAGTATCAGTGCCCTTAGTAGGATAAACTGGACTTGCAGCTGTAGCACCAGTTTTTATTTTTTCATTAGGCTGACCAGATGTCCCTGTAGTAAACCCAAGCCCAGTAACTTTGGTCCCAGCAGTATCAAGAGCTAAAGCTGAAGTTATTGAAGGATCAGTATTATGTATAAAAACTACTTTAAATGATTTTTTAGCAATAACCTTATCGCCTTCTTTTTTAGAGATTTCAAAAGTCTTACTAACACCATTTTTTAGTTCACTATGAAGTAATTTAGTTGTAATAACATGATCAAAAGAAAGAGCATTAGCATCTAATTTATTACCATCTAAATAAACATTTTCACCAAGTTTTTCTTTTAAAGTGATAGTAGCTTTTAATGTTACAGGAGTAGTACTTGTTAATTTTGTATTAAACGGCACTATTACTTTAATAATACTATCCCCTTTAATGTCTGCATCAAGTTTGGCATCTAATGCAGCATATGCAGGAGCAGGAGTCTTTGTTATAAAGAGAGCTTTATAAGCTGCGGTAGCATCGGTAGGGTTTGTTGCTGTAGTGCTATTTTTATCCTTTGTAAAGACAAAGCTTTCAATATTTGCTATTTCTGTTTCAGCGTTTGGTTTATTACAAGAAAAAACCACAAGACCAAGAGTCAGTAATGATAAAATGTTTTTAAATACTTTGTTTGTTTTCATATCTAATATTGTTAAAAAATAAATGTTAACGACCTAAATGTATAAGTAAGCCATTAACCAAAAACTAAAACACTAAATTAGTAGCTTTATTTTAATTGAGAAGTTTTTATTTTTCGGAGAGCCTTAGCTCAAATTATTCATGGTTACATTTAAATTTGAGCATAAAGTATTGATTTTATTAGAACGTTAAATTACCCCAATTATATTGTTTTTATTCAGTTACCCTAAGTAATATCGAACACAGGTTAATACAACCATAAACACAGTAACTTGTCCAAATGGTTCAAAAACATTCATGCCGACACTAAACGACGACGGAATGTTAAAAATAATACTAGGGGAAGCTAAAAAAATGGTCTCGTTCGAATACGAACTGGATGCTTGTAAGGAACTCAAAGACAGCTTAATAGTTCAATTTAACGACGTTATAAAAGAAAATAAACATACAAAAACAAAACATAGCCGAAATGAGCTAATCCCACCTATTAACTAGAAATAATCAAACTGAATGAAGAGATAATAGGAAAACAAAAAGAAGATAAGTAAAGGTTCAAGACAACTTAAGCGGACTTTTTCTTAGCCATTTTGATAGATAAAAATACAAATTTTCATTGCTATAATTAAATCTCCATTCACACTCTTTTAGAGTGATAATAAAACTTGTTGCTTATGAACTCCTCTAAACCTGGATAATCGAACTTTACATAGTCTTCAAAAATTCTCAATTCCATTAATGTGATTTACTCCTTTAGCAAATTCATTTTCACTATGTTTTACTCTATAATGCCTTTTATAACCATAGTTTACCAAGCCGTCATAAGACTTAAATCCATCAGTGTAAATTGTACTTTCTTTACTTGCTATGCTCTCTATAATAGGTATTATTACTGATGATGAGCAGTTTTTTACAATTTGTATAAACTTTCCTTTCTCTCTTTAACATGCCAAATACAGGAACTTTTCCTCCTGATACTCGTCCCCTTTTTTCCCTAGCTCGTTTAGCTCCAAAATAACTCTCATCTAATTCTATTTTCCCTTGATTAAAGGGGCTTTCTTCTTCGCATTTTTGAGCAATTAACAAACGTAATTTGTCAAAAATTTTGTTGATAGTATAACGACTTACATTAGTCAATTTACTAACTTTTTTCGCTTGAATATCTAGGCAAAATAACCGTAAAATAGACCTGAATTTTGCCTCAGAAATTCTCAAACGAATTATATACTTATTTTTCATAGATAACATAAGGGTTTACGCATGTAAATTTACCTTAAGTTGTTTTGAACCTTTGTTAATTATGGCGTTGCTTATTTAGTTAAAGTTATATTATAGGTTTTAGTAAAACTAGATAAATGTTCATTCTGAACTGTAATAGTTGCAGAATAAGGAGAAGTAGAACCTGTAAAACTTATACCTACAGGATTAGTAGCGGTAAAATTATCCCCAGTAATAGTAGCTTTTAAATTTGCTACATTAACTGTATTATCAACTGTAATTGTTATACTTCCATTTGCTGATATCGCATTTTGAGTAATAGACGAAGCAGTATATTCAGTTATGCTAGCAGGGAAACTAGCTGCTGAATTTTGGCTCTGTTCAAACTTAAAGCTTGTTATGGCAGGCGCTTTATAAACTCTTACATTATAAACTTTTCTTCCTCCAGCAGAATCTACTGCACTGTATTCTTCAGGAGCACTATGAGAATTTGTAAAATTATTGCTAGAATTAGCGCTATTAGTACCAGTCCCCTTATACGCTGTAGCGCCAGAAGAAGTTGTAATAGTTGGAGTTAACGAATTCAAATCTGCATTATGAGGAACTTTAAGAACTATCTCTCCTGGAGTATTTCCAGAGTTCTGCGTAATAGTACCTGTAATATCATTTCCAAGATTTTTACTCATGTTGGAAGCAGTAGTAAATTTAAACTCAGATATAGTAGGTTCCGCTTCTTTAGTTACAGTTACAGTGTAATCGATTGTAGTTCCATCTTGAGCAGTAACCGTATAAGTTTTTTGACTACTAAAATCTTGCGCTGTATTAGCTCCTCCTGAAGGAGTGGTAATAGTAGCCCCTTTATATACTTCTATATCAGGAGTTAAAGCAGTTACAACTGCATCATGCGGAACATTAACTGTTACAGTATTACCAGTTATAGTGCCTGATATATCTTGAACAATTTTTCCAGTACTCTGATTAGTTCCATCACTAGTTTTAAACTTAAATGATTTTAGTTTGGAACTAGATCTTACAGTTGCTTGATATGTTTTTTGAGTAGTACCATCCTCAGCCGTTACAGTATAAGTTTGAGCTGTACCATAAGTAAATGTAGTTTGAACTTTAGAATCTGGATTTACTGTAGCGCCTGGAGACACTAATATTTCAGGCTTTAGATTTACACTAGGATCATCTTGACCATCTAATGCTATATCTATTGTATTACTACCTGCATTGCTCGATATATTTCCTGAAACCTCAGTTCCTGTCATTCTAACATTACTAGTAGAAGGAGGTGTATGATCTGATTGTTTAATTTTGAAAGAAGTAATATCTACTCCTCTTCTTGATATTATAGTTATATTATAATTTCTTTCAGTTCCATCTTGAGCTGTTACAGTATAATCTACAGGTGTACTACGAGTGAAACTTTGAGGGGCTAAATTAGCTGGACTAACCTGAGCGTCATCACTATACGTTATAGTAGGTATTAAACCATTTAGATCAGCAGTATTTGGAATTACAACTTCTACAGCAACATCAGCACTTCCAGTAGAATTTATAGCACCTGCTGAGCAATCCCCTCCAAGGTTTTTTCCAGGATTTTTAGAATCTTCAAATAAAAAAGATTTTATATCTTTCTCATTGGACAACTCCTTAGAAACAGAAACAGTATACTCTCTTGTTTGACTATCCTGAGCTGTTACAGTATAAACCTTAGAATTGCTATAATCATAAGCTGAAATAGCTGGACTTATAGTAGCATTAGCATGTTTGGTTATAGTAGGAATTAAAGCTGCTACATCTGCTGCAGTAGATGCTTTTACTGATACTGTTTCAGTATTAGTATCATTATTATTATCACTAATTATAACGTCACTAGCCCTAGTCCCAGTTGAAGATCTACTTAATTTTAACCCTGTATTATTGGTGTTATCTTTTGTAAACTTAAACTCAGAAATTTTATTATCAGAAGATAAATTTTTAGTAACTGTGACTTTATATATTTTTTCTTGACCATCCCCAGAAGTTACTTTGTAGTCTGTTGGAGAATTCTCAAAAGAAACAGCTGCTTCATTATCTGGACTAACACTGTTTCCTGATTTAATTATTGTAGGCTTTAATTCTGCTATATTAGCAGCATCAGATACGTTTAAGGTTATAGTTGGAGGAGTAACAGACTCATCTATAAGTCCGATTCTATCTGCAAAAATCTTACCCTCGTTTTTAGATTTTTCTAATACAAAACTTGTAATCGAACGATCACTAGATAAGGATTTGGTTATATTAACTGTGTAATTTTGAACGCTGCGATCTTGGGCTGTTACTTTAAATACTTTTCTATAAACTTCAGGATTAGAACCGCTTACTAGATCGAAAGTAACCTCTGACTCACTCTTGGGAGAAACGCTAGCATTTTCTGAAACGACTATCTTGACTTTTAGCCCTTGGAAAATTGCATCTGAGGGAACTTTTAATGATACTGTAAAATCACTATCTGCAACGATACCAGGAATGTCTCCTCTGAGATTCTTGCCTTCATTATCAGAATTAATCAATTCGAATGATATAATCTTATTCTCTGAACTCAGATTTGAGTTAACATCGGGATCTGCCTTTTTTTCCTTGATACAAGAAGAAAAAAAGGCAAATAACAATACAAAAGAAAAAACACTTTTTGTAAAAGAAAATATCCTCATAACTCCAATAATAAAAATATCAACCACTTAAATCGCTCAGAACCAAGCCTGTTAACCGTAAATTTCAACTAAACCCTTTCATTCATTCTTAAGAATGAATGACTTCGGCTAAAATAATGGTAATTTTTAATTCAAGCTTTGAAAAATTCTATAATAACTCATTCTAAAATTACAGAAATATTCTGTTTAGTCGGTGAATTCTTCAAAAAAAATATTTTATTTTCTACTTGATTATAAGATTAATAGTTTCCTAACTACTCATTGTTGTTAAAGGCTATTTCAAAGGCTGTTACAACCTAAAAACTCTTACCTAGATAAGCCCCAAATTTGTATGAGATCACTCAATATGTTTAGTATGTTTTTTATAGAGCTAAAATTTTCAACATGGAATTTTTTTCACTCTTATCTCATGTCTGCCTGCTTCAAAATCAGTCGACAAGAATACTTTTACCATTTCTATGGCTAATTCATGGCTTACAAATCTTTCAGGAATCCCTAAAATATTAGCATTGTTGTGTTTTCTGGCTAAATGTGAAAGTTGAGCATTCCAACAAAGAGCTGCTCTTATTTTACTGTGTTTATTAGCTGTCATTACGGCTCCATTACCACTGCCGCAGATGACAATGCCAAAATCTGTAACATTATCGCTCACACTCATGGCTACAGGATGTATGAAGTCAGGATAATCTACACTTTGCTCACTATATGTGCCAAAATCTTCCACCTCATGCCCATTACTCTCTAAGTAGTCTTTTATTATGGTTTTGTATTCAAACCCAGCATGATCAGAGCCTATTGCTATTTTCATTTTAATTACAGTTAAGTATAACTTTTACAAAATCAGTTAGTTTATTTAGAGTTTTTCTCTAACCTGAGTTTATGATTATTTATTTTTTCCTCCAATTTTGTTTGAAGTTGCATTTTGTCTTGTCATCTATTTTTGTAAATGTTTTGGTTATCCTTTCCTGTACCCATTTTTCAGATACTGAGTTTTGTTTAGCCTCTAAAGCTAAGGTTTTCAACTTTTGAAAATCCTCAGAAAGAGACGCTTTATGAGTGTTTTTCTTTTTATGAAGTTTGTAGATTACAAATATTTTTTTCTCTGGAAGTTCTCTATATACCACCTCTGATATATCGCCTTGGGATAAATTTTTAATAGCATAAGATATATCTGGATCTATAGATTTTAATTCTATTGAAGATTCTCTAGTTAGAGGATTGAGAACTTTTCCTTTGTCGAATTTTGATTGCATATCATCAGAGTGTATAGATACGGCTTCTTCAAATGTCAAGTCACCCTTTTGTATTTTAGATCTCAGACTATCTAAAGATGCCCTCGCTTCTTCAAGAGCTTCTGTATCATAAGTGTATTTTATCAAAATATGTCTTAAATCTAATTCTTCCCCACGTCTCTTTAATAACTGTACAATATGAAATCCATATTTAGTTTCAAAAGGTTGGGAAATTTCATTTTCACTTAAATTGAAGGCTACAGATTCAAAAGGCTTGACAAATTGCCCTCTTTTTACTCCTTTGTATTCTCCTCCCTTGGCTGATGAGCCTTCATCTTCTGAATACAAAATAGCTTTGGTCTTAAAACTATCGCCATTTTCTATGCTAGCTTTTATCTCTTTCAATTTGGCTATTATTTTCTCTTTGGATTTTTCTGTGACAAAAGGTTTTTTTACTATTTGTAATAACTCTACCTCAGTTGGGAACTCAGGTAAACTATCTTTAGGTATTTTGTTAAAATAATTTTTCACTTCCTCTGGGGTAATATCTACAGAAGAAATGACCTCTTGTTGCATCATATGAGCCAAAAGCTGATCCTCTACTATGCTAAACATATCCTCTTTTATATCACTCTCTGTCTTGTTGTATAACTCTTCTAATTTTTTAACAGATCCTACTCTTGCTATCAATTGATTCATTCTAGACTTCACAGACTCAGACACTTGCCCTTCAGGAAGTTTTAAACTATCTATAACGGCTTGATGAGACAGTAATTTTTCAAACATTAAGGTCTCTAATAATTCACACTTAGTTTTATCAGTGATTTCTACACCGCTATACTCTAAATTCAATAATTGTTTTTGTAAGTCTGATTTTAAAATAATCCTCTCTCCCACTACGGCCAGTATTTCATCTACAGGAACCTTATCTTGAGCAAAGGATAAATTAGCAAGAGTAGAGAAGATTAATAATATCTGGATTTTTCTAATTATCATTATTGTCAAATATTTCAAATTGTTGTTTTTTAATTGCATTTTCTAATAAGTTGTTCTCCATTTTTTCTATAAACTCTATCTTTTTCTTGTTATTTAAAGTGTTTATTATCATAGGTTTAACAAAAAATATTGGAGAGATTTCTCCTTTAATTAAATTTTCCTTTATCAACACGAAATAATTATTTATAGAGTCTTTTAGTCCTAAAAAAAGATTGTCTTTTTTTAATTTTTCCTCGAAAAGTTTCCTCTTAGTACTTAAGATGGGGATCTTGTCTATAATATCATCAGCATATATCCAAGTGCTATCGTCCAAGTGATAATTTTTAGCGTATTCAAAACAGTAATCTTTTAGTTTGAGCTTATCTTCTTCATTTTTAGATAAAAACCACTCCTCTGCATCCTTTATATTGGGAGCATCCAATTTTACCTCCATAAAATTTATTTTAGAGATAGGTCTATTTAGGATAAAACTGTTTTTATTGGAATTATAAAAATCGACTACATCATCTTCTGAAACTAAAGAGTCAGAGTATTTATTAACTATTTGTTGTACGTAATTATCTATAATTAAATCGTATCTATACTCTTTTACTATATCGTCAATCTTTTTGCTTGTACTAGTATTTAACCTAGCCTTAGCTAACATCAACTGCCTTTTAGCCCATTTTTTTATAAACTCATTTACCACAACTACACTGTCAGTATCCTCCAAGCCTGCCGATATATCTTTTAAATCAGAATCGTATAAGTAATTGTCATCTACACGGGCTACGGCTCTCTTTTGGGTTTCTTCTACAAAATACTCACAGGAACTCATTACCACAATAAAAAGGGTAATACACAATATTCGTATTATCATTTTTTATACTATATGTTTTACTGGAATAATTTTACAGATAAAAAAGTCATCTTTCTATTTTAAGGTGAAAATGACCACGGGCAAAGTTAATTATCTTAATGGAATAATCCCCTTGAAAGCATTGAACTGATATTGATAAGATCAAAAATGTAAGTATATCTCGATTATAACCAAATAACTAAAGATATATTTAACAAATAAAAAACGCAAAACCGAATAATTATCTAAGTTTGACCTCACTAATTAAACGAGTATTTCGCCCCATTTTTTAGAAGAAAATATTATGAGAGAAAAAATTATAGCCGGAAATTGGAAGATGAACAATGGAATAGATGAGAGCAAACAACTTTTAAAAGAATTATTAGCTCTAATTACTCCTTTAGATTTGAAGGTTAAAAAAATCATTGTATCTCCTTCATTTACAAATTTACATGGCGTTTCAAAATACTTAGATAACACTAAAATATCGGTTGCTGCACAAAATTTACACCAAGAAAACTCTGGAGCGTACACAGGAGAAGTATCAGCTCATATGTTAAAATCCATAAATGTCAATAAAGTTATCTTAGGGCATTCTGAAAGACGAATGCTCTTTGGAGAGACAAACGACATACTGGCTTCTAAAGTAAATGCCTCTCTTAAACACTCTATGGAAATTATTTTCTGCATAGGAGAATCCTTGGAAGATAGAGAATCTAAATCTCATTTTGAAGTAGTATCATCTCAAATAAAGGAAGGGTTATTTCATCTATCCAATAAAGATTTTAATAATATCATATTAGCATATGAACCCGTATGGGCCATAGGAACAGGAAAGACAGCTAGCCCAGAACAAGCACAAGAGATGCACAATTATATAAGAAATATCATATCTGACAAATACGGAGATGATATTGCCCAAAAAACTTCAATAATATACGGAGGCAGTTGTAATCCTAATAATGCATTAGATATCTTTTCTAAAAAAGATGTAGATGGCGGTCTTATAGGAGGAGCTTCATTAAAAGCCAAAGATTTCTTATCAATCATTAATTGTTTAAATCAAACTTACTAGTTAAACAAAATATTTTGTGATTTTTCAATAAACAAACTATCGCACAATAGATTGCTATTGCCCTTTTGGTTAGTTGGTTAAAAGAATCATCCTATATTTATGTGAGTTTCGGGGTATTCGTATTTTGCGGTTACTAATTTTTTGCTCAAAGCAAAAGCTAATGTAAGAGCTCCCACTCTTCCTATAAACATAGAAACCATTATTATTATCCTGCCACAAATTGATAAATCATTAGTTATACCCATGGATAACCCCGTAGTTGCAAATGCTGATATCTCTTCAAAAACGAGTTTCAAGATAGGAATATCGCCGTCTGTAATTGACAATAAAAAAACTGATACGAATATAAAACTCAAGGAAAACAATAGTATAGTTACAGACTTATTAACTAACTCAAATGAAATATTATATCTGGAGGTCTCTATTCTATTTTTCCCTCTTATAGTTGCGTAAGTCGACATAAATAGCAAAACTATAGTGCTAGTTTTAATACCTCCTCCCGTTGAGCCTGGAGAAGCTCCTATAAACATAAAAAGTGACATCATAATTAAAACTGGAGTACTTAAAATAGAGATATCTACAGTATTAAAACCTGCCGTCCTAGTAGTTATAGATTGAAATACAGAACTCACTATTTTCCCCCCTTGACTTAAATCTTTTAAAACACCTTTGTATTCGAGTACATATATTAGAATACTTCCAACAAGGACTAATGACAGAGAAGTGTATATAGAAAATTTTGTATTCGTGCACAAATTCAACCTATACTTCAACAGAGACTTTACAGTATTCGATGAAAATAAATCTTCTAAAGAAGAGAATCCAATTCCTCCAAAAAAAATGAGTGTTCCAATTACTAAGTGAACAGAATACATCTCTCTTACTCCCGTTTGAAATAGACCATCGGAAAAAATACTAAAACCAGAATTGTTAAACGCAGAAATGGAATGGAATACAGAGTAAAAAACTCTCTCGTATATATTCTCAAAATATATGCTGTTATCCCACAAAAAGAATATTAAAACAGCTCCTATAGACTCTATCAAAAGAGTGAATACAAATACTTTTTTTATTAGAGATCGACTGTCTCTGATAGATTCACTATTTAGGTTGTCTTTTATAATTGTCTGATGCTTTATTCGGATTCCATCTCTGACTAGCATGGCAAAAATCGTGGCGAAAGAAATAATATTAATACCTCCTAACTGTATTAATATCATAATGATAAACTGACCTTTTAAAGAAAAGAAAGTCGCTGTGTCTACTACTATTAACCCTGTTACACAACTAGCGCTTATGGAAGTAAAAAGAGCGTCTATAAAATCCATAGATCGTCCAGAAGCAGTTATTTTTGGCATCATCAATAACATGCTCCCTATAAGTATTAAAGCCCCAAAAGAAAACAATAGAATGAGAGAAGGACTCATATTTAGATCTGTTAGCCTATGACCCAATTTGCCTATCTCCAATAAGATAAACATAAATAGACAAAACTCTAGAAATACCATTTTTAGATACTCACTAGGATATAATTTTATAAATCCGCCTAACAAGTCTAATATATGCAGATTAAAATGCAAAAAAGATATCAGAGATAATGAGGTTATAATTAATAAAGTGAGCTCTAATTTACTTCTAGTCAAGTACTTTATCTTATCAAAGGAATATATAAATCCCAATAAGTATTTGAATATGAAAACACCTAGAATTACATTTATGCAGAACATAAAATTATCTTCCTGTTCTTTAGAGGCGCCAAAACCAAAGAGGTATATGATTATACCAAAACCAGAAATAGAAATAACAGGAGACAATACAGAAATAAATTTATTTATAGCATCTCTAGAATCGTATAGTTTTATTCGTATAAACTCTTGCATTTTTTTAAAAATGCGAATTATATATTCTTTTTTCATAATTGATGAATAGTAATAAAATCACTAATTATTTTTTCTTCTGAATTCAGATAGTAAAATTCCTGTGGCTACTGCTACGTTTAAACTATCGATCTTTTTCATTCCGAATTTAGGTATGGACACTCTATTATTAGATAATCTAGATAAATCCTTTGAAACTCCTACAGATTCATTTCCCATTATTAAAATTCCTGAAGAGGGTAATTTGGCATTGTATATATTTTCGCCATCTAGAGAAGATATAAAAACATCTTCCTTTTTATCAGATAAGAATTCTAATAAGTTAGTGTAGTGAACATCAACTCTTATTATAGAAGCCATAGAAGACTGAATTACTTTAGGGTTATACACGTCTACTGTATTTTCAGAGCACAGTATTTTTTTTATTCCAAACCAATCGCATACCCTTATTATAGCTCCTAGATTACTAGGGTTATTTATGCCATCTAATGCTAAAATCAATTCATTATTACCTATTGATATCTCTTTATCAGATGGTATTTTAAAGATAGCCAAAACCGTATCAGGTGTTTTTAATAGACTTATCCTAGATAGATATTTTTCATCTATAATAGAAATTTTATCTCTAGGAATTTTATCAATATCATTTTTTAAGAAGTCGCTATTTTCTAACAAAAACATCATCTCTAATGAAAAGTGACTAAACAACATCTCTTTGACTATTTTTTTACCCTCTGCCATAAAAAAACCAGTCTCTAATCTGTTTTTTTTTTCTCTTAATCCTCGTATTAAACTTATATATGCTCTGTTCATTGGTTCTTTGTATACAGCTGTAATGTATATCTTTGGCCTTTCAAAATATCACTTTAATAATTTAGGATAAAACTTGGGAGCGAAAGTATTACTATTTTCACTTACGGTAGTGATCTTGTACGGTTGTAGACCCACTAAAGGGTTGAGTTCGCGAGAGTATTTATTAATAGAAAATCAAGTTGATATAGAAGGGAAAAATCATATCATATCTGATATGGAGCTAAAAGAATATATAATTCAAAAACCCAACACCTTATTCTTAACCTTTCCTTATTATCTCAGTCTTTACAATTTATATAGTGAAAATCCTAAAGAGACATTTAAAAAATGGAAACAAGAAAATCCTGTTACAAACGACATCTTAACCTTTTTGTTTTCTAAAAAAGGGATGACTAGGATAGAAAACAACTATTTAGCTGTAAATGAATGGATAAAAACTAAATCTGAAGCTCCAGTTATATACAGTGAAACAGAAACTATCAACTCTGTAAATAGACTAAATAAGCATTTGCAAAATAAAGGCTATTTAAACAATGAGGTCTCTTACACTCCAAGTTTAAATAACAAATTAGCTATGGTTGATTACAAAGTAAAACTGGGATCTATCTATACACTAGGAAAAATAATTCCAAATATAAAAAATGAATTTTTAAGTAAACTATACAATAACTCTTCTGCTGAATCATTTTTGAAGGTAGGGGATCCTTTAGACAAGGAAATTATTTCAAAAGAAAGAGATAGAATCACGAGTCTTTACAAGGGTGAAGGTCTATATAGATTTAATAAATCTCATATAGATTTTACTATAGATACTATTGGTAAAAAAAATAAAGTAGACTTAATACTAAATGTAAATACAGAAGGGAAACACACAAATTCTTATAAGTTTAAAAGAATATTTATAACCACAGATTACTCTCACGCAAAAGAAGATAAGCCTATTATAGATAGCCTCTATTACAAAGGTTATACTTTTTACGCTTATGATAAGTTAAAATACAATCCAGATGTACTATTAAAAAATATTCTAATAGAGCCAGATAAAAAATACGACCAAGGCGTCTATGAAAAAACTATTCGTCATCTGTATGGGTTAAATAATTTCAGCAATGTGAGAATAAATATTTTAGAACCTTCTGATAATCTATTAAACGCTTATATATTTCTCACGCCTAAAAAAAGTCAATCTGTAAAATTTTCTAGTGAAATGTCTAATTCTAATTATTCAAACTTCTCAACTAGAATTAGTTCTTCATATTTGAATAGAAATATATTTGGCAATGCTGAAATTTTTTCAATGTCTTTGGAAGGAGCTATTGGATTAAGCGGCCGTGTAAATAATCCTAAAAAAGATAAAAACGTTTTATTTAACGCTTGGGAATATGGAGTGCGAATGAGTATAGAATTCCCATATTTTTTGTTAGTTCCCAATGTAATTAGTTCTATCTCCAAAGAACTAAATGAAAAAACCATATTTACAATAGGTTTAATTAATCAACAAAACACTGGAATTGAAAAATTAAATATCAATACTTCAATATCGTATAGGTGGAATAGCAATATAGGAAATAAACATCAGATCAATATATTCGACAATGAATATATAACTAACCTATACGCTAGTGATTATGATTATTTGAAAAATGTTAACAAGGAGATCTCGAAAATAACTTCAGATATTATTTCTAAATATGGAAAAGATATTAACGAAAAAAAACTGCGAGATATCTCATCGGATAAAAGTTTTATTAAACAGAATTACGATTTGTTAAAAAAAGTTGAAGATTTATCATTAGTACAAGACAGAATACTCGAAGATGTATTTATCTCTTCTTTCAATTATTCTTTTACACACTTGAACGTATACAATAATGTTCACACTCTTTTTAACTCTAAAATAGAGTCTGTTGGATCGGCATTATACCTCATAGACAGAATAGTAAATTTCATAAGAGGTAATGATCAGTTTAAAAGTATATATCAAATAAAATACGCCAGATATGTCAAATTAGATTTTAGTTATTCTAAACGATGGGATTTAGAAAATAAATCTCAAATTGCTTTTAGGTTTTTGGCTGGAGTATCTATTCCTCACACAAAGTTATCTGATATACCATTACAAAAAGGATATGTAGCTGGGGGAGCTAATGACGTAAGAGCTTGGTTGCCTTATGATTTGACGCCGGGCTTTTTTTTACCTGTATCTAATGGGAACTCATATTATCCGACTGTAGGTAATATAAAGCTGCTATTAAACCTAGAATATCGTTTTGATTTGATAAAAAACTTTGAAGGAGCTTTTTTTGTAGATGCAGGAAATGTGTGGCATTCTTTTCAGGATGAGGAATTGGGAGCTAAGAGCTTTTATTTTAATAGGTTTTATAAGCAATTGGGTATAGGATATGGAATAGGTTTGAGATATGATTTAGGTTTTTTTATATTGAGATTAGACTTCGCTATGAAATTGTACGATCCTATTATGGGAGATTTCATTTTTCCTAATATAACAGAGCACCAGCTTAATTTTGGTATAGGTTATCCTTTCTAATCATAGGTTTTTCTAATTAAAAAAGTACCTTCGCCTCCTTTTAAGACATAAAATTTATCCATGAAATTGATAAAAGAGATAAATAGAAGAAAGACTTTTGGAATTATTAGTCATCCCGATGCTGGAAAAACCACTTTAACAGAGAAATTACTATTGTTTGGTGGAGCAATACAGGAGGCTGGAGCGGTAAAATCCAACAAGATAAAGAAGGCTGCTATTTCAGATTTCATGGAGATAGAAAGGCAAAGGGGAATATCTGTAACTACGACTGTTCTTTCCTTTGAATATAGAGATTTTAAGATAAATATCTTAGATACTCCAGGTCATAAAGATTTTGCTGAAGACACATTTAGAACCCTCACGGCAGTTGATAGTGCTATAGTAGTTATAGATGCTGCAAAGGGTATAGAGCAGCAAACAGAAAAGTTAGTAGAGGTCTGTCGCCTTAGAAAGACTCCTATTATAGTCTTTGTGAATAAAATAGATAAAGAGGGAAAAGATGCTTTCGATATACTAGATGATATTGAAACTAAATTAAATCTAAAGGTCACTCCTCTTAGTTGGCCCATAGGTATGGGATCTGATTTAAAAGGGGTATACGACATATGGGCAAGTGCACTTAATCTGTTTACGGGACAGAAAAAACAAGTCATAGAGGAAAGTATTTCCATAGACAGCTTAGAAGATGAAAAATTACAGTCTCTCATAGGAGAAAAAGCCAGAAATATCCTTTTAGACGATATCTCTACCATAAGGGGAGTGTATCCAGAATTTAGAAAAGAGGAATATTTAGATGCTGATATTTGTCCTGTATTTTTTGGATCGGCATTGACAAATTTCGGGATAAGAGAATTATTGAATTGCTTTGTTAAAATAGCTCCATCTCCTACGAATAAAAAATCAGATATCAGATTGGTAGAAGCCTCTGAAAACACATTTTCTGGATTTGTATTTAAAATACATGCCAATATAGATCCTAAACACAGAAATAGATTAGCCTTTGTAAAGGTAGTCTCTGGTATATTTAAGAGAAATACTTCTTATTTGCATATAAGACACAACAAACATTTAAAATTTTCTAGCCCAAACACTTTTTTTGCAGAGAAAAAGATGATAGTAGGTGAATCTTTTCCAGGAGATATTGTGGGTTTGTACGACACTGGTAATTTTAAGATAGGTGATACCCTTACCGAAGGAGAAATACTAAACTTCAAGGGGATTCCAAGTTTTTCTCCGGAGCATTTCAGATATATAAACAATTCAGATCCTCTAAAGACAAAACAGTTAAACAAGGGGATATTTCAACTTATGGATGAAGGTGTAGCACAGTTGTTCACCATGAATATGACTAATCGTAAGTTAATAGGTACTGTAGGAGCATTACAATACGATATCATACAGTATAGGTTAGAAAATGAATATGGAGCAAAGTGTACTTATGAAAATATCCCCATATACAAAGCCTGTTGGGTGGAGGCTGAAAAAGGAAAAGAGTTCGACGATTTTAAAAGAGTAAAATCTAAATATCTCGCTGTAGATAAAGAAGGTAACCTAGTTTTTTTGGCTGATTCTGCTTTTACCATACAGATGACTAAAGAAAAATATCCTTCTATAAAATTCCATTACACATCTGAATTTAAATAAGAAACCTCTTATAGTCTCATTTTTTTTAATATATAATTATTATTATGGAACCTTTACATTCACTTTATTTGATAGTAGCCTATTTTTTGTGCTTAATAGTTATTTCTTTCTTAGTTAAGAAAAAAGACAACAGCAACTCTTCCTTTTTTATAGGAGATAGAAAATCCCCTTGGTACGTAGTAGCTTTTGGGATGATAGGAGCTTCTCTCTCTGGGATTAGTTTTGTATCCGTCCCTGGATGGGTTGAACAATCTAATTTCAGTTATGTGCAAATGATAATGGGATATTTAGTAGGCTATCTCTTTATAGGCACAGTGCTCATGCCCATGTATTACAAATTGAAATCGGTATCTATATACAGTTATCTAGGTGATCGTTTTGGTCAGTTTTCATATAAAACAGCAACTTCTATATTTATCATAGCTAAAACGGTGATAGCTTCATTTAGACTGTTTTTAGCAGCCAGTATATTACAGATATTAATTTTTGAAAAAATAGGTATAGATTTTTATATAACTGCCATAGCTACAGTCGTACTAATATGGCTATACACTTTTCGTTCAGGGATAAAAACTATAGTATGGACTGATGCCTTACAGACATTTTTTATGCTATTATCTGTGATAATAAGCATATATGTAATATGTAAAGAAATGAATCTTAATACTGGTTCATCACTCATAGGATATATAAATGACAGTCCTCTATCTAAAACTTTTTATTGGGATTCATCTTCTAATAAATACTTCTGGAAACAATTTTTATCGGGAATATTTATAGCTATAGCCATGACTGGTTTAGATCAAGATATGATGCAAAAAAATATCTCTTGTAAAAATATAAAAGATGCCCAAAAAAACATGTTTTGGTTTTGCATTGTACTGATAATCACTAATCTGTTGCTATTATCTCTAGGTGTATTACTAACAGATTTTGCTCTATTAAAAGGAATGGATAAACACAATGATGAGCTCTTTATCTCCATAGCCAATCGACCAGAATTAGGCTTGATAATGTCTTCTTTTTTCATTTTAGGTCTTATCTCTTCGGCTTATTCTAGTATTGATTCTGCTATCACATCACTGACGACTTCCTTTAGTGTTGATTTTATAGGTATATATAAAAAACCTAAGAATAGGCAAGTCCAAATTAGGATATTGACACATATCGCATTTAGTTTTATCATAGTTGTAGTCATGTTGCTATTTAGGTATACCATAACCGATAGTATTATAAAAGAACTGTTCGTGATAGCTGGATATACATATGGACCATTATTGGGTTTGTACTTTTTTGGTTTGTTCACCTCCTACAGAATAAGAGATAAATACGTTCCATTTGTGGCATTGACATCTCCTGTTTTATGTTATATCTTAAAACAAAACAGTATGGATTGGTTTAATTATTCATTTGGATTTGAATTACTCATACTAAATGGAATGATAACCTTCACAGGGTTGTGGCTTTTAAGGAATGGGAAAATGCTGAAAAAGAAACTCTATTAAAAAGCTCAGTAAAATTAAATGCTGTCCTTTTTACTATTCCTTCTAAAAGAAATATTGGCTGAATTTGGGTCATTATTTTTTTTGAATCTAAATAAAATTATTAGGTTTGCAGCTCCACGTTATAATTACGACTTGTTTCGCAGTTAATTGTTTATCTAAGCTAATAATGATTAAACTACTAAATACTTACTCAAATTAAAACAAAAGATGATTAAACTAATAACAAATACCTTTTTACTAATAGCGATTAGTAGTAATTTTTTATTCGCTAAAAATACAGCCAAGATAATTGGAAACATAACAGATTCAGAGAATAAACCCGTTGAACTCGCTTATATTTTTTTGGAGGATATGTCTATAGGTTCACAATCTGACAAACATGGGAATTACGAATTAGACGCCCCCCTTGGAACCCACAAATTAGTGTTAAGGATGCCAGGATATAAAACTATAAAACAAATAATAGAAGTAAAAGACAGTAATGATATAAGATTAAATTTCACACTCAAATTAGATCTACTACAGCTAGACAAAGTGGTAGTCACTGCTACTAGAAATTACCTAGATAGAAAACAAGCCCCTATTGCGGTATCTGTAGCCACTGCTCGTATGCTAGAAGCTACAAACTCCGTATCTCTTGTGGAGGGACTAAATTATCAACCAGGATTAATGACAGAGACGAATTGTCAGAATTGTGGTTTTTCTCAAGTTAGAATAAATGGACTTGAAGGAGCTTATTCTCAAATACTAGTGAATAGCCAACCGATATTTAGCACGTTGAATAGCATATACGGACTAGATCAAATACCGATGAATATGATAAAAGAAATAGAAATTGTAAGAGGTGGAGGATCTTCTCTATATGGAGCAAATGCCATTGCAGGGACTATAAATATCATCACCAAAGACCCTGAGACAAATTCTTTCGGAATAAATCAAAAAGTATCTCTTATGAATTTAGCTACCCCAGAGTATACAACTATGATGAATGGATCTGTAGTAGGTGATAGCAATAATGCAGGATTCTCATATTTTGGTTTATTTAAAAAGAAAGACCCTATGGACTACAACGGTGACGGGTTCTCAGAAATCCCTATGTTAGAAAATAAATCATTTGGATTTAAATCATTTGTAAAACCATTAGAAAACTCTAAATTGACAATGGAGTTTAATACTCTTAGTGAATTTAGACGAGGAGGTAATAAACTTCACTTAGAGCCATTTGAAGCCGATGCAGCAGAACAAATTGTATCTGATGTTTATTCTGGTAATATGTCATTCGACATTATGGATGAGAGTGGAATAATGCATTCAAATAGCTACGCTTCTTTTTCTTCTTCTAAGAATAGAAATTATTACGGTGGAGGCGAGGATCTTGTAGAACAAGAAGGTAAAGTATTAGGTTTTGGTAAAACTAAAAATGAGATATTTTTAGTAGGAACCAAGTATTCTCATAAAATTCCAAATTTGCTGTTTGGTAAAGGAACTATTACTGGTGGATTTGAATTTAAACACGAAATTGTTGAAGACCAAAAGAAAAATCTCGATGCAGAAATAAATCAAACCTTAAAAAACTACGGAACGTATGTACAACAAGAATGGGAAAAAGGAGATATAAAAATATTACTCGGATTGAGAGGGGATATAGATAATTTCATAGAAAAAAAAATAATATTGAGTTCAAGATTAAATATTATGTATTCCATACACGAAGACTCTAGACTAAGACTGTCATATTCTGAAGGCTTTTTATCTCCGAGAATGTTCACCGAAGACATTCACCAAACTCTAGCTGTAGGAGAGCTAACTAGAGTTGAATTAGCTCCAAATTTAAAACCTGAAAAATCTGCCAGCTATTTGGCATCTATAGATTGGGGGAATAATTATGGGGTAGATGAGTTTTATGTTTTGTTAGAGGGGTTTTACACACAGTTATACGATTCTTTTGTGTTAGAAGATATAACTGGAAATCGTAAAGGGAGAATTTTTCAAAAGAAAAATGGAGGCACTTCACATATAAAAGGATTAAACCTAGAGTTGAAATACGCTCCTAATATAGAATGGCAAATACAGTTGGGCGGAACTTTGCAAGAGGGATTACGTTTAGAGCCTACAAAATGGAGTGAAGAATTATCTACTACAAAAAATGACAGTAAATTTTTTAGATCTCCTAATCTATATGGGAATTTTGCTATTACTTATGCTCCTACCAAAGATTTTCAAAATAACATTACTGGAACTTATTTAGGAAGCATGTACGTTCCACATATGAGTGGATTTATAGAAAAAGATAAATTAGAAGAAACTCCAGATTTCTGGGTATTAAACCTAAAATCTTCGTATAACATCCATTACAAAGATATATTAGATATAGAGTTTAGTGGCGGCGTCTTAAACGTTTTAGACAGTTTTCAACAAGATTCTGATAAAGGTCCAGATAAAGATGCTGCCTATATTTATGGCCCATCTAAGCCTAGAACGATATTTGCAGGAATTAAAATCAGTACTCATTAGAAAACAGAAATCTTTTTATTTACTAATAATCTCAAGAAGCTGTCTCAAAACCGAGGCAGCTTTTTTTTTGTTTGAGAGATAATAACAATCCAGAGTTAACAGGTAAAGTATTTTTTGATATTAATAACTCTTTTCGTATCTCTCGCTTCTTTATTAACCTGAGTTCAAATTAATTACTAGCCAAAAACAAATCACTTTTAGTAGGTTAATGCTAAATAATAACTCCTTTCAAGCTTTTTTTTATTAGGAGGGGAGGGTGGGGGTATTAATCAAGTCTAGATTATTTTATTTAGGTAGGATTTTATTCGTCCAAAGTAGAGCACAGGGACATAAAAGCGTATTTCTGATAAAAATTACCTTAAAAAAAACTAAATAAAGATATGGAATGGAAATAGTAAAAAAAAGAAGATCTAATTTCCTGATAATGAGATAATTATCTTTTTTTTTAAATTAAACGAATGACTTGGCTTAGTCAAGCCAAAGTATCTCTGTGATATTATAGGTTAAATTCTTTTTTTACCTGTTCTATCCATTTCTCTATCCTCTCTTGGGTTAATTCAGATTGGTTATCTTCATCTAAGAGCAAGCCCATAAATTTGCCATTCCCTAAATCTGCTTTACTTTCATCATAATCATAACCCTCTGTAGGCCATTGTCCAATTATTTTTCCTCCGTTATTTTTGACAACTTCTCCTATAATTCCTACGCCGTCACAAAAATACTCTCCGTAGCCAATCTGATCGCCTAGACCAAACAATGCAACTGTCTTGCCTGTAAAATCTACAGTCTTGAAATCATCTAAAAATTCTTCCCACGCACTTTGTAATTCCCCATCATACCAAGTAGATAAACCTAAAATTAATTTATTGTACTTGTCAAAGTAATCTACATCAGCATCGTATACATCTATAACATCTGTGAGATCTTCTCCTAAACATTCATGAATCTTAGAGGCTATTTCTTCTGTCACTCCTGAATCAGAGCCAAATACAATCCCTATTTTACACATATGTCAAAGACAAAACTTTAAAAAGGTAAATCGTCATCATCTAGCATTTCCTCTTTTTGAGAGGGAGCAGTTTCAAAATTATCATCGCTGCTGTTGTTATCAGACTTTTCTATCTTCCAGCAATGTATAGAATTGAAATACATATCCTTGCCTTCGGGATTGGTCCACTTTCTACCTCTTAAATTTATATGAGCAGTGATCTTATCTCCCTCTTTATAGGCATTTAATAATTCACATCTGTCTTGTGTGAATTCTATCAATAGATGTTGCTGATACTGCTCTTCAGTAGCCAAAACAATTTCTCTCTTTCTAAAACCACTTTCAAAAACTTGAACATCTCTCATCAAATTTATAGTACCTGTAACTTGCATCAGTATTAAAAAATTAAAGTTGTAATAAAGTTATTTTAACCAGTCGGCTAAAGTACAAAATAAAACTATTTTTTATAGTTTTCAAGGATAAATTATGCTGTTTTAATCCCTTGTATTCTCGTTTAGAGATATTATTTTTTCTACTATTACCCTTGCTGTTTTAATATGAGATTCTACGGTCCAACCTGCTACATGCGGACTGAAAATTACCTTGTCAGAATTTATGAGATATTTAAAATGATCGTTTAATACATCTCTATCATAGAACATCTCAAAGGAACTTTGTTCATACTCTAAGACATCCAAACAAGCTCCTAATACTTTTTTGCTTTTTATAGCACTTACTAAATCCGACAAGGACACTACACCACCCCTTGAAGTATTGATGAGATAAAATGGTTTGTGAAATTTATTTACAAAATCCTCATTGAACATATTTTTTGTAGAATCATCTATGGGAACGTGAAAACTCAGAATATCTGCTTGCTCAAATAGATGATCTATAGACACCTCTTGAGCAAATTTATCTGCGTAGTCCCTCTTAATATCATAGGCTAGAACTTTAGAACCAAAACCGCATAATTTCTTAGCAAAGGTCCTTCCCATATTCCCATAACCTATAATTCCTATTGTCTTGCCAGCTATTTCTACACCCCTGTTTTTCTCTCTGTTCCATTTACCTGATCTAACCTCATTATCAGACCTGTTTAAATTGTTAAATAGAGATAATAACATTCCTATAGAATGTTCCGCCACGGCATCTGTACTGCCTTCAGGGGAGTTCATGCAAACTATGTTTTTCTTCTTGGCGTAGTCTACATCTATATTCTCTAATCCAGAACCTGATCTAACTATAAATTTGAGTGAAGTGCATTTATCTAAAAAATTTGAACAGATCTTAAATCTACTCCTTATTATAATTCCTTGATAAAGATGAATCTTAGATTCCAAAGACTCTTTTGAACTAGTGTAATCCAAATGGCAGGTATAACCCAAAGAGGTTAATTTTTCTTCTAAATAAGGGTGATTGACATCCAGTATTAGTATTCTCATTTCAGAAGCCTAAAACCAAACCTGCTATGAAAAAATACACGAAGAGTCCTAAAATATCATTAGAAGTCGTTATAAATGGTCCTGTGGCCAAAGCTGGATCTATTCCGCATTTGTTGAGTGCTAATGGAACAAAAGTTCCGAATAAAGAGGCGAATATCATGACTATTATAAGAGATATAGAAACCACAACAGATATATCAATGCCGTATAAAATATAACAGAATGAATATATAATTACCGAGCAAGAAATGCCATTGATAAAAGATACTTTTAACTCTTTAAACAGAGTCATCCAAATATTGTCAAAGCTTTTACCCGTTGCTAAATCTTTTACTACTATGGCTGAAGATTGAACGCCAACGTTGCCACTCATGGCACCTATAAGAGGTATAAAAAGCGATAATTCTATATGTTCTGCTATGTCGAATAAACCTATTATTCTAGCTCCACATATTCCACCTATCAAACCTATTAATAACCAAGGCAGTCTGGCTTTAGTCAATCGAAGTATGCTATTATTAGACCTTATATCCGATGATATTCCCGATGCTAATTGATAATCTTTCTCAGCTTCATCTGTTATTACATCTACTACGTCATCTAAGGTTATCTTACCTACTAAAACTCCATTGTCGTCAACCACTGGCAAGACAAACAAATCATACTTTTGCATCAATAGCGATACGGTCTCTTTAGAATCGCTTACCATCACTTTTAATGTAGATTTATTGTAAATGTCTTTTATAATAGCTCTAGTAGAAACGGTGAGTAATCTCTTTAAAGACAGTGTGCCTAGAAATATATTGTCATCATTTACTACATATACTCCGTGAACTTTTTCTATTTCTTCGGCTTGTTTGCGCATTTCCCTCACGCAGTTAATCATATGCCAATTCTCATTGACTTTGACTAACTCTTTGCCCATCAAACTGCCAGCGCTACCCTCTCGGTGTCTGAGGAGATCTATTATGTCCTTAACGTGTTTTTTGTCCTCTATCTGAGCTATTACTTCATCCTTTCTATCTAAAGGCAACTCATTTATAATATGAGCTGCATCATCAGATTGCATATTTTCTATATTTTCTGCAATCTCTTTTGAGGATCTCTCATTAAATATTCTCTCCCTTAAATCTTCATCTAACTCTATGAGAACATGAGATGTCTTTTCTTGATCTATTAAATTGTATACATAGAGGGAGTGTTCTGTCTGCAGATTATTTAATAATTCTGCTACATCAACAGCATGCATATCTTTTAAAAGGTCTAGGATTTTTTGATCATCCTTATTTTTTACGTATTCCTTTAGATTAGATATAAGCATGTCCTTAGGTAATTAAATCATTAGACAAAGAGTTATTTTAATACTAAGCTCGGTGACAAGCGCATATGTGGTTGTTGAAATTTAACTAAAAATGTTATTTCTTTTAGATTGTTCAAAGAAAATAAAAACACATTTAAATTACCTGGAATTTCCCCCTTTTGATATGAGAAAAAAAGAGTCGGGGTGGCAGGATTCGAACCTGCGACCTCCTGCTCCCAAAGCAGGCGCGATAACCAGGCTACGCTACACCCCGAAAGACTCAGATAGCGGAGAGAGAGGGATTCGAACCCTCGATACCCTTTAAGAGGTATAACACCTTAGCAGGGTGCCGCTTTCAGCCACTCAGCCACCTCTCCTAACTACCATAAAACCAATTTAGCCTTACGGCAGGCAAAGGTAATATTTTTTTAAACTCGCATGAAAAAAATAACGCTTTAGATAAATTTTAAATTATTCATTGAGATTCTAATAACTTAACTTGGCAATCTCCTTGAATAGAAATAACACCATTGTCTATAACTTTATTAGATAATATTTCTCTAGATATCTTGTCTAAGACCTCTCTCTGTATCAATCTCTTTATAGGTCTCGCTCCATATTCTGGTTCATATCCATTGTCAGCTATGTATTCTATGGCCTCTTGACTGATCTCTAAAGTTATATTTTGTCGTTTCAATATCTTTTTGACTTCTACTAATTGAAGTTCTATCACTTCCCTAACGTCTGATTTAGATAGTGGACTAAAGACTATAATATCGTCTATTCTATTTAAAAACTCTGGTTTTATAGAACTTTTTAACAAACTCAAAACCTCATCTTTAGCTTGATCCATAGCACTAGATATGTCACCTTTTAAAGTATCGTATTTATTCTGTATGAGGTGACTTCCCATATTCGATGTCATTATTATAATAGTGTTTTTGAAATCCACTAAGCGTCCTTTATTATCTGTGAGTCTGCCTTCGTCTAGAACTTGAAGTAATATGTTGAAAACATCTCGATGGGCTTTTTCAATCTCGTCTAACAAAACTATGGAATAAGGCTTTCTCCTTACAGCTTCTGTCAATTGTCCTCCCTCTTCATAACCTATGTATCCAGGAGGAGAACCCAATAGTCTACTTATAGAATGTCTCTCTTGGTATTCGCTCATATCTATTCTGATAATAGCTTTTTTATCGTCAAAGAGATAAGAGGCTAATGCTTTTGCTAATTCTGTTTTTCCCACACCTGTAGTTCCTAAAAATAAGAATGACCCTATTGGTTTATCCCCAGAATGTAACCCTGCTCTAGATCTCCTGATAGAATTTGAAACAGCGCTAATAGCTTCCTGTTGACCTACTACATATTTATGTAATTCGCCCTCTAAGTTTAATAATTTCTCTTGTTCGCTCTGTAACATTTTAGAAACTGGAATGCCTGTCCATTTGGCTACTACTTCAGCTATATCCTCAGAGCTAATCTCCTCTTTTATAAGGTTTAACTCCTTATTTTTAGAAAGTATATTTTGATTGTCATCAATACTTTTTTGAGCCTCTTTAATCTTCCCATATCTGAGCTCAGCGACCTTTGCATAATCACCCTCTCTCTCTGCTCTATCAGCCTCAGATTTGTAATTATCTATATTCTCTTTCTCTCTCTGTATCTTATTTACTAAGTCTCGTTCGTTTTGCCATTTGGCATTTATCTTATTGCGCTTTTCTTTTAAATTGGCTATCTCAGCAGTTATAGATTTTAATTTATCATCATCACTTTCCCTTTTTATGGCTTCAATCTCTATTTCTGATTGGAGAATCTTTCGGTCTAATTTATCTAATACCTCTGGCTTGGAATTTATCTCTAAGTTTAATTTAGATGCAGCTTCATCTATCAGATCTATTGCTTTGTCTGGCAAAAACCTATCTGTAATATATCTGTCTGATAAAGTGACGGCCGATATAATAGCGCTGTCTTTTATTTGAACCTTATGATGTGTTTCATATTTTTCCTTTATGCCTCTTAATATAGATATAGCGCTATCTATATTAGGCTCTTCGATTAAAATTTTCTGAAAACGGCGCTCTAAGGCCTTGTCCTTTTCAAAATATTTTTGGTGTTCGGAAAGAGTAGTAGCGCCTATGGCCCTAAGTGTCCCCCTGGCTAAATCGGGTTTTAAGATATTGGCTGCATCCATAGCTCCTTCTCCTCCCCCTGATCCAACCAAAGTGTGTATCTCATCTATGAACAAAATGATTTTTCCATCAGAAGAGTTGACTTCTTTTACAACCGATTTCAATCGTTCTTCAAACTCGCCTTTGTATTTAGCTCCAGCGATAAGGGCTCCCATATCTAGAGAATAGATTTTTATATCTCTCAAGTTATCTGGCACATCGCCACGTAAAATTCTACAAGCTAACCCTTCTACAATAGCTGTTTTTCCTGTGCCAGGTTCTCCAACCAATATGGGATTGTTTTTAGTCCTTCTGGAAATTATCTGTAAGAGACGTCTAATTTCATCGTCTCTACCTATAACTGGATCTAATTTGTTATTTAAGGCTAGTTCATTGAGGTTTTTAGCGTATTTGCCTAAAGCGTTATATGTGTTTTCTGCTGTTTTACTGTTTACTTTACTTCCTTTTCTCAATTCATCTATAGCTGCTTTAAGATCTTTTTCTGATACACTCTTGTCTTTGAGTATTTTGAGATTATTTTCATCTCTGAAAATAGATAAAATAAGATGTTCTATAGATACGTATTGATCGCCCATCTCCTTTGAGATGTCTACAGCTTCTTTTAGCATTTTTGCAGTTTTGTGCGATAAGAGAACATCAGCACCTGAAACCTTAACTATTTTATCTAATTGATGATCTACAGATCTTTCGAGTATTGTTATATCTACATTTATCCTCTTTAGAATGAAGGGAATAATGTCCTTGTCTATATCTAACAGGGCTTTGAAAATATGTGCATTTTCAATCTGGTTATGACTATAAGTTTTAGCTAATTCACTAGATTTCTGTATAGTCTCTTGAGCCTTTATGGTAAAATTTTCTAGGTTCATATGAATTTTATTTTACAGTTCTATCTGATGATAGAATATCTCAAAATTCATGCCATTGAAATTGTTATATAAACTAAATGCCATTTTGACACAGATTATTAATCTGGGTTCGATTAATATATTCTAGTAGAATAGTTTATTACAGAGCAGCTAGCTAAAGCTATTTAATTTTATTTCTTTCTGAAATATATGGATATGGGAGCGCCTTTAAAATCAAAATTATCTCTTAATTTGTTTTCAATAAACCTTTTATATGGCTCTTTTATATACTGAGGTAGATTCGTAAAAAATACAAATTTTGGGGTGCTGGTCATAAGCTGATTGCAAAACTTTATTTTTATGTACTTGTTTTTAACCACTGGGGGAGGGGTTCGCTCTATAATAGGAATCATAACTTCATTTAATTTGTTAGTTTTTATTTTCCTTCTCAAATTTTCGTATACGACCGAAACTTCCTCTATGGCTTTAAAAATACGCTGTTTTGTTAACGACGATATGAATATTATTGGAACGTTATCAAAAGGACGTATTTTCTCCCTTATCTCTTTTTCTAAATGTTTAATAGTGTTGGTTTCTTTTTCGACTAAATCCCATTTGTTTATTAGTATTACAGCGCCTTTTCTATTTCTTTCTATCAGGTGATAAATATTTTGATCTTGAGCTTCAAATCCTCTAGTGGCATCTACTATGTGAAAACATATATCGCTTTGTTCTATAGATCTGATAGAACGCATTACAGAATAAAACTCTATGTCCTCATTTACTTTAGATTTTTTTCTCACCCCTGCGGTATCTATCAGAATAAATTCCTGACCAAACCTATTATACTTAACTCCCAATGAATCTCTAGTAGTTCCTGCTATATCCGTTACTATATTCCTGTTTTCACCTATTAGAGCATTTATAAAAGAAGATTTGCCAGCATTAGGTCTGCCCACTACAGCTATTTTAGGTATAGCGCTGTCTTCTTCCGTGTCTTTTTTATCTGAAAAATACGATACTACCTCATCTAACAGGTCCCCTGTGCCGCTGCCATTAATAGCTGAAATACTGTGAAAACTCTTAAAGCCTAGAGAGTAAAAATCCACAGCCTCCATAACTTGCAATGAGTTATCGACTTTATTGACAATTAGTAATACGGGCTTTTTAGATTTCCTCAAAATATTCGAGACGTCTTTATCCATATCTGTAACCCCCACTATATCAACCATAAATAAGATTACATCGGCTTCATCTATTGCTAATTTGACCTGTTCGCGTATCTCTTTTTCAAAAACATCATCACTACCATAGACGTATCCTCCAGTGTCTATCACAGAGAATTCACGGCCGTTCCAATCACTTTTGCCATAATTTCTATCCCTAGTGACCCCACTTACCGAATCTACAATAGCACTCCTCTTTTTTGTCAACCTATTAAAAAAAGTAGATTTTCCAACATTAGGTCTACCTACTATAGCTACTATATTTGCCATTTAGCTTATTAACTTAATTATGTCTGTTTTCTGTTTAAAAATTAATAACTCTATTGTTATTAATAATATTTGATAAAGTTTTATTTCTATTTATTTTTCCACTGCCTGTATAAGTGAATTTATCTGTAAAGAATATCTCCTTAGGGCGTTGGTATTTATCCAATTTATGGTAAATATTAGAAATGTCTATATCGTCTTGTTCACCTTCTATTACCAAAACCAACTTCTCTCCCAAAACCTCATCTTCAATAGAGGATATGAATATATTTCTGTCTAGAACTTCATTTATCTTTTTTTCTATATCTTCGGCTGATAATTTTATACCTCCACTATTTATAACATTATCATATCTGCCTCTCCAAAGAAACTTATCGTGACTTTTAAGTTCTACAATATCATTTGTGACTATTTGTTTTTCACAAAGCAAAGGGGCATGAATGACTAAACAACTTCTATAATCAGTCGATATTCTAACGTTTTTAAGAGTCTTGAAATATTCATCATTAATATTTCTAATAGCTATATGAGATATAGTTTCAGTCATGCCATATGTATGAAAAATATCTACTCCATCTATAGCTCTCAATTTGGATTCTAGATTCTTATTGATAGCTCCGCCGCCTATGATGAGTTTTTTTATATTAGATATCTCCTCTACACTGCTATTTGCCACTTGCATTGGAGTAAGTGCACAAAAGTCAATTGGAAAATAAATATTAGACAGAGGATTAGAAGTTGGCTTTATGGAGATTAGCTCTAATTTTGAAACCATTGCTCTTATGATCATCATCTTAGCAGCGATATATCTACAAGACATAGATAATAATGAAGTATGGCCAGGTTTCAATTTTAAAAATTCGGCAGTAGCCAAAGCGCTATTGATAAAACTCTGTTTATTAACAAATATAGTTTTAGGCTTTCCCGTGGTGCCTGATGTTCTCAATTCTATACAGTCTGAATCAGATAACCATTCACATATAAAAGAATAAAAATATTTCTCCCATTCCTCGAGTTGGTCACTCATTTTTTTTTTGCTCAAACTCAATAAGTCATCTTTAGAATACAAACGTCCATTTAAGTGCAAAGTAGAATACTTCATATTCTATTCTTTTTTGTTCTACTTATGTCTCGCTTTACTTCTCTGTCTTTTAGAGCTTGTCTTTTATCGTATAATTTCTTTCCCTTTGCTACATGTATGTCTAACTTAGCTAAACCTTTTTCATTTATAAATAATCTAGTAGGTATTATAGTCAGTCCTGCATTTTTTACTTTTTTCTCTATTTTTGTAATCTCCCTTCTGTTTAAGAGAAGTTTCCTGTTCCTTTTGACCTGATGATTGTTATATGTTCCGTATTCATACTCTTCTATATACATATTAATCACAAATAATTCCCCTTGGATAGCCTCACAAAAACTCTCAACTATTCTAGCTTTACCGTGTCTTATAGATTTTATTTCCGTTCCATTTAACTTTATTCCAGCAGTGTATTTCTCCAGTAATTCGTAATGAAATCTGGCTTTTTTGTTTAGAATATTTACCGCTTTGAGCATATGTTAGAATATAAAAAACATTAGAATAAATATGTGTCGAGAACTTTACTCATATACTTTTTGAATTGCTTTAGGACTTAAATTGTTTTAAAACTCGCTAAACAGCGTAATTGAAATGCCTAAAAACTGGCAATATGAAAACATCCATAAAGAACACCAAAATTACAACAAGCCCTTTATTAAACTAGATAAATTTTATCAATAAAATTTCCTGGGAATAAAAAAACTATTTTAAATTTGCATTCGCAAACTTAGAGAGTCATATGGTGATTGTAGCTCAGTTGGTTAGAGCGCTGGATTGTGGTTCCAGAGGCCGCCGGTTCGAACCCGGTCCTTCACCCAAAAACATATCAATTCTGGATAATTTAAAACCTCTTATCGAAAATTAGTTTTAGTCAGCAGGTAATTTGCCTTTAATAAAGGCTGTTATGCTGTCTTTCAAGGTAAAGAGACTGATATGCGTGAAGGTCAGAATTTACCTCGCCATTAAACGGCAACAAAATATGAATGTAGAAGTTAAATGATATGTTCCCAAAATTCGAACTAAACAATCCTAAATAACTTTAATAGAAATATGGATCCACAAAATATTATAGAAGAAAAGTCTTTAAATTTCCTAAGAGATTATCTAAATGTAGCCTCTCCTACTGGATTTGAATCCAAAGGGCAGCAAATTTGGTTAGATTACATAAAGCCTTTTGTGCATAAAACATATACTGATATTTACGGAACAGGAGTGGGGGTTATAAATCCAGAATCAGATTTTAAAGTGGTAATAGAGGCTCACGCAGATGAGATATCTTGGTTTGTGAATTATATATCCCCTGAGGGATTGATATATGTAAATAGAAACGGTGGGTCTGACCATCAGATTGCTCCTTCTAAAAGAGTTAATATACACACCAAAAAAGGAATTGTCCCTGGTGTTTTTGGATGGCCAGCAATACACACGCGCAAGGCAGATAAAGAACAATCTCCTAAAAAAGATAACATAACAATAGATGTAGGAGCTGAAAACAAAGAAGAAGTAGAAAAAATGGGGGTTCATGTTGGATGTGTAATAACATACCAGGACGAATTTACAATTCTCAACAAAGATAATTTTGTGTGTAGAGCTCTAGATAACAGGATTGGAGGTTTTATGATTGCAGAGGTAGCAAGATTGCTGACTCTTAACAAAGATACTCTTCCCTTTGGTTTATACATAGTTAATTCCGTTCAAGAAGAAGTTGGATTGAGAGGGGCTAAAATGATTAGCAGAAGTATAAAACCAGATTTAGCTATAGTCACCGATGTGACTCACGATACCCAAACTCCTATGATAGATAAAAAAATAGAAGGTGATATATTTTCTAGAAAAGGACCAGTTATATCTTATGCCCCTTCTATTCACAATAATTTCAGAGAATTCATAATAGATGTAGCTGAAAAAAACAAAATACCTTTTCAAAGAGCTACTTGTTCTGCTTATACTGGTACAGATACTGATGAATTCGCATATTCAAATGGTGGAGTAGCTTCGGCTTTGATATCTTTACCTTTGAGATATATGCATACTACTGTTGAGATGGTAAATAAAAAAGATGTTGAAAATGTTATACGTATGATTTACGAAACTTTGAAAAACATCGAATACAAACAAGATTTTAGATATATAAAATAGTGTTTCCCAACCCTTTGACATAAGGGGGGGTATAATGTAATTTAGATTATTGTGCATTTAGAAGTAAAGATCTATTTTTGCACAGATTTTCAAAGAAAATAAATGTGACAGAATCTTTGGCTAAGCCAGATAATATAATAAAGGAGATAACGGAGGCTATAGTAGATTCCAAGGGGGTGGATATAAACCTCATGGACATCAGGAAGGTTGATGGCTCTGTTTGTGATTATTTTATAGTATGCCAAGGCAGTTCGAATGTTCACGTTTCTAGTATAGCCTCCAATGTAGAGAGAAAAGTATCTAAGAGCTCTAAAGAAAAGCCTTTCAGCGTAGAGGGGCTGAGTAATTCACAATGGGTTATATTAGATTATGTAAATGTAGTGGTGCATATATTTCAAGAACCTTATAGGGCATTCTATGATATAGAGAATCTCTGGGGAAATAGAGAATCAGAAAGTATATCTACCTAGTATAGAAAAAACTCAAAACAAATTAATATTTTGAAAAATAACAAAGAGCATAAGAATACTGGTAATAAGAGACCGAGCAGTAGAAAATTTAATGCATACTGGCTCTATGGGATTATTCTCGTGGTAGTTTTGGGGATTCAATTCTACTCTTCCATGAATACTGGAATGAAGAGTATAAATACACAAGAATTCACTAATTACTTGAAAGATGGTCATGTATCTAAGGTTTTAATAATAAACAGATCCATAGCACAAGTATTCCTAAATGAGGAAGCTCTGAGAAATGATATACATAAAAGTGTAAGCGTATTGCCTCTTAGTAGTGATCTAAATAAGATAGGGCCTCATTATAGTTTTGAAATAGGAGATTTACAAAATTTTGAAAATGATCTCAAGAGCATAAAAGAGAGCTACAATTTAGATTTCTTATGGGAATACGAAACAAGGGGAAGTTGGACAGATAATATAGGCTGGATACTTCCAATTGCAATACTGCTGATATCCTGGATACTAATATCTCGTAAATTGAGGAGTGATGGAGGATTAGGTGGGGGAGGTCATATATTTTCGGTAGGTAAATCCAAAGCCAAGCTCTTTGATGAAAATGACAACATTAAGATATCTTTTAAAGATGTAGCAGGTTTGACAGAGGCCAAAGAGGAGATACAAGAAATAGTAGACTTCCTTAAAAATCCTGATAGATACACCAAACTAGGAGGTAAGATCCCTAGAGGAGTGCTGTTGATAGGCTCTCCAGGTACTGGAAAAACTCTTTTGGCAAAGGCTGTGGCTGGAGAGGCTAAAGTTCCGTTTTTTTCCTTGTCGGGATCAGACTTTGTAGAGATGTTTGTAGGAGTAGGAGCATCTAGGGTTAGAGATTTATTTAAGAAAGCAAAAGACAAATCCCCTTGTATAATCTTTATAGATGAGATCGATGCTATAGGAAAATCTCGTTCGAATGGGCAAGTCCCAGGAGGGAATGATGAAAGGGAAAATACTCTCAATCAGCTGCTTACAGAAATGGATGGTTTTGGAAGCGATATAAACGTAATAGTTATGGCTGCTACAAACAGATCTGATATCCTCGATAAAGCCCTCTTGAGACCGGGAAGATTCGATAGACAGATATATGTAGATTTACCAGAGCTCAAAGAGAGAAAAGAAATATTCAAAGTACATCTTCGAACTATCAAACATCAAAAGAAATTAAACATAGATTTTCTTGCAAAGCAAACACCTGGATTCTCGGGTGCGGATATAGCAAATATATGTAATGAAGCAGCTTTAATAGCTGCCAGAAGAAATAGCACAAGTGTAGTATTACAACACTTTTTAGACGCTATAGACAGAGTTCTATGTGGATTAGAAAAGAAAAACAAGATCATAACTCCAAAGGAAAGGGAGACCATATCATTTCATGAGGCGGGACATGCAACTGTGAGCTGGTTATTAGAACACGCTGCTCCTTTGGTTAAGGTAACAATAGTGCCTAGAGGTAAAACTTTAGGCGCAGCTTGGTATTTGCCAGAAGAGAGACAGATAACCACTGTAGAACAAATTCTCGATGATATGTGTGCTACCCTTGGAGGTAGGGCTGCAGAGCAGATATTGCTAAATACGGTATCTACAGGAGCTCTAAATGACTTAGAGAAAGTTACAAAACAAGCAAAAGCCATGGTCACCTTTTATGGCTTAAGCGAAAAAATAGGAAATGTTACTTATTACGATTCTCAAAAGTCAGGGGACTATAATTTTACAAAACCTTATAGTAATGAGACCGCCCTTATAATTGATAGTGAAATATCAAATATTATTGAATCTCAGTACAATAGAGCTCTAGATATATTGAAAAAGCATAAAAAAGAATTGATTCAGCTATCTGAAAGACTTCTAAAAAAAGAGGTGCTTTTTAAAAAGGACCTGGAAGATATTTTTGGCAAAAGTGCTAAAGAGAAAAGAGAAGAGGAGATAAAAAATAAAGAAAAGGAGGAAAAAGAAAAAAAAGAAAAAAAAGAGCTAAATAAAGAAGATAAAAAAGAAGTTGCAAAAAAAACAGAAAGAAAAATAAAAGACAAAAGTGAAAGTTTAAATAAAGAAGAGACGGTAGGCAAGGCTAACAAGGAAACAGAAAAAGCGGTGAATATCTAATGAAAATTATGTCAAATGATTTTTTAAAAAGGACCATAACAGGAATAGTATTCGTATCTATATCTTATTTCTGTGTCGTTTATTCTAAGTACTCACTGTACTTTTTCTTGGTTGCTATGTCTCTTATAGGAAATTATGAATTCTATAAGATGACCAAAATGAGTAAAATAGGTTGGGCATTCACCAACGTATTTACTGTACTTCTTTTCCTCTATATCATAGATAAAAATAGATACTTAGAGCTAGCAATAATATTCTTCTTATTTATAAATTTTTTGATTCCTCTCTTTAGAAAGAGTATAGAAAATCCATTTGATTATTTAGGTAAAATATTCATATCAACTATATATGTAACGCTTCCTTTGCTCTTAATTTTTGAGGTAATACAAATAGAATTATCAAAGGAGCACAACAAGATAATACTCAGCATATTTATTTTGATATGGTCTAATGATAGCTTTGCATATTTAATAGGCAAATATTTTGGAAAGAAAAAGTTATTCAAAAAATTATCTCCTCAAAAAACATTGGAGGGGTTTTTAGGAGGGATATTCTTTTCGTATTTGATAAGTTATTTTATGTACATATTTTGGATAAATAATAAATTAACCATTACTTTATGGTTTATATTGGTTAGTATAATAGTGGTTACTAGCATATTTGGAGATCTAATAGAATCTATGCTCAAGAGATTTGCTCAGACTAAGGATTCTGGAAGAATACTACCAGGGCATGGGGGTATTTTGGATAGGATAGATAGTTTTTTATTTGTATGCCCTTTTGTCTATTTATTTTTTAAATTGATATACCATGATACATAAAGAAGGGTATGGTGTATTGCTAAATACTTTTACTATCTTATTTTTCATCAATATAGGATTGATATTGTATTCACCTTCTCAAATAAGTGTGTATGTATTGATTGTGTCTACTGCTTTATTTTCAATTATACTCAATTTCTTCAGAAATCCCCATAGAGGCGTGCATGGGGGGGGGAACTATATCACATCTCCTGTAGATGGGAAAGTGGTAATCTTAGAAAAAGTATATGAAAATGAATATTTCAAAGATGAGCGCATACAGATATCTATATTCATGTCTCCTTTAAATGTACATGTAACTCGTTATCCTGCAAGTGGAAAGGTTTTATTTTCCAAATACCATCCGGGTAAATACTTAGTGGCATGGCATCCTAAATCATCTATTAAAAACGAACGTACTACTGTGGTTTTAGAGACGAATATAAATAAGACAGAAATACTCTACAGACAAATAGCTGGGTTTTTAGCAAGACGTATTGTCAACTATGCTGAAGAAGGTAAAATGGTAGTTCAAGGGGATGATTCTGGATTTATAAAATTTGGATCTAGATTAGATCTATTCATACCAATGGATTCGACAATAGATGTATCACTAAATCAAAAAGTGAAGGGGGGACAGCTAATAGCTAAGATTAATTAGATAGAAAAAGTAGTAAGCTAAAAAAAACTATAATTGAATAACTTAAAAACTCCTGTAGGAATTGACGATATGGCATTCTATGTTCCTAACATATTTCTTCCAATAGAAGTTTTGGCAGAGAAGAGAAATATAGAGCCAGAAAAACTAGCTAAAGGGTTAGGGTTAAATAAAATGTCTTTTTTGGATGTTCACGAAGATACAGCTACTATGGCTGCAAATGCTTTGCTATGGCTGATAGATAAAAATGGTATAAATCCCAAAGACATAGGTAGAATATATTTAGCTACTGAAAGCGCCTTAGATAATTCTAAGCCCACATCTACCTACGTGTTAAAGATGTTATCGGATAAACTACAAGATAAAAAGGGTTTTGAAAATTGCGATGTCCTAGATATGATATTCGCTTGTATTAGTGGAGTAGATGCACTGCACAATTGTGTGGATTGGATAAAGGTAAATCCGTCAAAAATGGCAGTTGTAATAACTTCTGATTTTGCTAAATACGATTTAGAGTCTACTGGAGAGTACACTCAGGGAGCTGGAGCTGTGGCTATATTGTTAAAAGCAGAGCCGCGTCTTTTAACTATAGGAGATAGTTGGGGAATAGCATCTGAGGGTGTATTTGATTTTTTCAAGCCAAAAAGGAGTATCAAAAAAGCAGATATAATCAACGATATAATAAAATTGATTTCTATAGACAATGAGGCTAAAAAAGATATAATAGGAAAAATGGATTCTAATCCAGAAATATGTGGAATGAAAGAACAGAGCATAGAAATCATTAGAGACATGCCTGTTTTTGAAGGACAGTATTCTAATAAGTGCTATCAAGAACAGATAAAAAAAGCATATTTCAATTTCGTAGAAAACAAAAAGTCTTCTAAAGAGGAAGAAAACTACTTAAATGTTTGGGAACAGATTATTTTCCATTTGCCTTATGCTTTCCACGGAAAGAGAATTTTAACAGAATTATTTTTTGAAAATTTTAAGGGTAGTGATCTTTTAAAAGATATAGAGACAGAGACTGGATTAGAATTTATCAATTCCTATTTGGAAAAGAGTGATTTAGAAAAAGAAAATATTTTAAAAGCTATAAGTAAGAATTCTCTTTATGAGAATTTTGTAAAACAGAAAATCAAAAAATCAGAATACGCTTCCAAAGAAATAGGAAATATGTATACTTCATCTATTTTTATGGCCTTGATGTCTTTTCTAGAAAAAAGCCTAGAATATGGAAATGACATATCTGATAAAACCATAGGATTTATATCATATGGAAGTGGCTCTAAGTCTAAGATATTTGAAGCTACAATAAATAGAAATTGGAAGATTCCCACAAAAAACTTTTTTCTGTTTGAAACCTTATCCAAAAGGACCAGTATAGACTACGATACCTATGAAAAATTACATAAAAGAGAATTGAAAAATAGTGTTATCCCTCCTACAAAAGAGTTCTATTTGAAACATATAGATGAAGATGGCATTTTTAAAGGATCTAGACATTACGAATTCAAATAAAACACTAATTATTTATCTTAAATAAGGCAAAAAAATGAAGCCGTCTCATTAATGAAATGAGGCGGTTTTTTTTAATTTTTGGTATTTAGCACTACATTTTACTTTCCTTTTAAAAGGAAGTTGTTTTTTTATACTACCTTTTTTCGAAGATTGTGTGCCAAAGCATGTTAATCCAAATTCTAATTAAAACAAAAAAAAGCTGCCTCGGTTTTGAGACAGCTTCTTCTTTCTTTTTAAGAATTCTACTTCTATTATTATGATTTTTTCGTAACTTTTACAGTATACTTCTTAGTCTTTCCATCTGAAGTTACTGTGTAATCCACACCAGTAGCAGCACTAAAGTCTTTTGCTGTACCACTTGCAGGGCTTACCGTAGCTCCTTTAGCTAGCTTTATGGTAGGAGCTAAAGCTGTAACTGCTTTAGCATCTACAGTAACTGTTATGGTACCATCTTCATGATTAATTTTACCTTCAGCATCAGCTTTTAATGTAGTAGCCTCCGCTTTGTTCGTATCGTTCTCCTTTTCGAATTTAAAAGATGTAATTTGTAAATTCTCATCTGCCTTAGAACATGAAAATGCTATAAAACCAGCTACCACTAACGATAAAACGTTCTTAAATAAATTCTTTGTTTTCATATAATTATAATTTAAAGTGTTAAAAAAAACTCTCGGCTAAATTAGTACAATTAAGTTAATAATCTGATGTTTTTTCATAAAAATCATCAATTAAACTAAAAATACTCCAATAATATCAACAATTATAATACCGCAAAAAATAATTTAAAAACCTTATTTTCAGTGTTTTAACTCTTAAAACCTATAAAAAAATCTAATAATGAGTTTCTATGCCCATCTCTATTAACATATAAGCAAATTATTGCCTCGCTAACTTAGATTTAGGTTAAATAAAATAAGTCAAGATAGATATTATCAACGGTTGATAGTTTAAGAGAGAGGGGGGGGGGAGTAAAAAACTATGAGTTATAATAAGTCTGGAAATTGATATTAAAAACAGAGTTAAATTTACGGTCTCAAATGATAATTGTTATTCCAACTTTAATCTGAAAAAAAACAGACAGCCAATTATTATGGAGTCTTGTTTTATAAAAGTATTCTTTAAAAGAAGCCGTCTCATTAATTAAACGAGGGGTTTTTACTTTCAAACAAAAAAACTGCCTCGGTTTTGAGACAGCTTCATGTTTTTAGAACATATGATTTATCATATAACTGTTATATTATTTAGAACTAGCCATTCTATTGTATTGGCAACACTTATGTAGCCCCTTGTAAGCTTTCTCATTAGCAGTTATGTTTTCAGTATCATAACCAGATTCGGCTATTGCTTTTTCTATTTTGTGTAAATCAGTTTTAGTGCTATCAAAAGCTACAGTTATTTTCTTTTGTTTTACATCCCAGATAGCATTATGAACTCCCTTTACGGAGCTAGCAGCGCCCTCTATGGTTTCTTTGCACATCCCACAATTTCCAGATACTCTAAACGTTTTTTTAACTAAATTCTCCTGAGACACTTCATTTCCTGAATTGGTGACTTCTTTTCTTTTTTTTAAATGACACTCTTTTGATTCTTTCTTTTTATTTAATTCATCTCCAGTGGGGTCGATTCCTTTACATACGTTATAGTTTAACAGTAATAGTCCTACAACAAGGACTGATAAAATAATAGTAGCAGTGGTAGTTTTTTGTCTCATAATTTTGTTTTTTTTTATTAATGTATTTTAAAGGTAAAAAATAGAAGCTGCCCAATTTAGGCTTTTTTTAATTATACACTTTTTTTATTTCACCACATCTAAGCATAGAGCTTCCAAAATATGGGTTTTTTATATCTTTTTCATCACTTAACCAATAGGCCCCTTTGTTATTATCAGCCATAGAACAGAAGTTCAGATAAATTTCTTCACCCATTTTAAACATTCCAATTATTTGTATCATACTTTCAGAGACTTGTAAAAAGTGTTTTCTGTATTTTTCTATATCATTATCTAGATTTAGCATTTTTCCAACCTGATTTTTTAATGATGATATAATACTTTTAAATTCTTTTTTGCTATCATAACTACTTATATCACTTAGGGCAGTATTAAGTTTTTTAATCTGTAAACTTGTTTTTTTTACATCATCTTCTGCAAGTGTGTTTTTTAGACCTAAATATGCATAGTAAATTTTTTTTATTTCACTTTTGAGCTTATCTGAAGCTTGAGTTCTATATTTCTTTTTAGAAGATTCTGATTTTGTAATTTGATTCATCATACTGTTTTTGCCCTGCAATTGAGCGGCAGCATCTATGGTGAAAGCTCCATTTATAACTATTTCATCGCCTTTGTTTAATCCACTTTTGATAAAGTAATAATCTTCAGAGTGATCGTATAAACTCACTTCTACTGCTTTGAAAGAGTGTTTTTTTGAGTCTGGGGTTTTAAGATATACTATAGATTGTTTCCCAGTCCATAGAACGGCTGTTTTTGGAATCTTCAACTTCTTTTTTTTTCGAAAAGAGACAAATTTTCCAGTAGTAAACATCTCTGGCAATATTTTATCCTCAAAATTTTCTATTTCGACTCTGACCTTAGCCACACGGGTTTTCTCATTTATAACAGGATCTATAAACGCTACTTTAGAAGTTATTTTTTCTAATCCTGGAACATCAAATGTTATTTCTACCTCATCGCCTTTGTGTATATGTTTAATGTGTTTTTCATATGCGTCGAATACTATCCATAATTTACTCAGATCTGCTATTTTATATAGAGTTGTGCCTGGGTCTACGTGATCTCCTATATTGACATTTTTATAAGTGACTATCCCTTCAAAGTCAGAAATGACATCGAAAGTCCTGATGATAGATTTGGTTTTAATTATTTTATCTATAGTTTTTTTGTCTATCCTCCAGAAATCCAATTTTCTTTTGACAGAGGGAATTAGATTTTCATCTTTATATTTTATAGATTCTAACAGTTCCTCTTGGGCCGTGACTATTTGGGGCGAATACACAGCTATTATTTTTTGTCCTTTTACTATCTTTTCTCCTGTAAAATTTATGTATAATTTTTCTACTTTACCGTCAAAGTGAGCTGTTTGGGTCGATATCTTTCTCTCGTCTACTATTACTTTCCCATTGAGGTAAAATTCCTTTTTAAAGTTGTCGTATTCCACTTTAGAGGTTTGAATATTAGCCAAAGTCATACTATTTTGATTGAGTTCTAATAATTGACTTGTTTCATTTGTACTTTCTTCTTCTTCTAATATTGTCAAATCCATGCCGCATAGAGGGCATTTACCACTATTTTTTTGTTTTATTTGTGGATGCATAGAACAAGTCCATATACTTTGTTTCTCTGGAGTTGAAGTTTTATTTTCGTCTTGATTTTCCTTATTTTCCGAACCAAAGAATATCTTGCCTAGATATATCCCTATCAGCAATAGTAGAATGCTTATTAATAATTGTTTTTTATTGATGTTTTTCATAGATATGAAACTTATTATTTAACACTTTTTCTAGAAACTACCTTTTAAAAATTTCTCTTTAGCCGTTTGCACTAGCACCTTTATATTTGATTCTATCAACATAAATTCGTATTTCAATATTACTTGTTTCATATTCAATACTTCTTCTAGGTTTTTTTCAGCTACACTATATGTATCTAGCAATATGGATAAGGCTTGATTAGATTTTTTCAATTGTGTTTCATATAGTTTTATAGATCTAAAAGCATTTTTTATATCCTTTTTATACTCTCGATATGATATGACCAAATCGTTATGTAACCTCTGTTTTTTATGTTTGGCTAATTCTATACCTAGCTTAGACTCTTTCTTTTTGGCCTGATATTTGGAATAAAATATAGGGATATTTATCGAAATCATAGGCATTAACATATCGGGACCGCCTTTGGGTGTATTATCATTTTCTACATAAATATAGTCAAGCCCTATTCCGAAATTTGGAAAATAGTTTTTACTTGCTAAATCTGATTTATGGCGATTAGATTCTATCTCAAAATCAAAAAATCTTAAAACAGGATTCCCTGAAATGTGTTCATCTTCATTTTCATCTTGAAGACTACTTTCATAAGTAGGAATATTTATACTTTCAGGTAATTTTATCTCTTCCTTATTATCTCTATTCAAGACGTTATTAAAATAACTTTCTAAAATCTTGAAGTCATCTTTTAATACAGATAGATCATTTTTCACTTCATTTTCTGTCATTTGTATTTTTAAAATATCTACCATATTTATTTGAGCAGTTTCATATTTGTTCAGCGCTAATTTTTCATAACTATTCAATATGCGAATATTCTCTTCTGTTAATTTTATCTTTTTATGTAATTCGTACAATTTATAATATCTCTTTGAAACTTCAAAAAATATCTGATTCTTTTTATTTAAAAATTGTTCATATTTCGCTTTGGCATTTGCCGTAGCTATGTTTTCTTTTGTTCCTAAGGTTCCAAACCAAGGAAACGCCTGTGAGATGGAAACTTTAAATTGTTGAGATCCTGGTTTATGAGCAGGAGATACAAAATATCCAAAAAGCACTTTAGGATCTGGCAATGACCCTACCTGAGGGATCTTTTCTAGAGCCATCTGGTACTCTAAAAATGATTCTTTTAAATCTAAATTATTCTCTGCAGCTTCTTTCATATAATCGTCTAAATTGTTTTGGGCAAGACTTATATTAATCGATATTACAATCGCGGCAAATATTTTTATTTTACTCATATACTATAAGCATTATAATTTTTCTATATATTTTTTTCTTTCCACATGGAGTAGAGCACAGGAACCACAAATAGAGTTATGATCGCTATAGACATCCCACCGAAAGAGGGTATAGCCATGGGTATCATAATATCAGAGCCCTTCCCTGACGAAGTCAGTATGGGCAATAATGCCAAAAGTGTAGTAGCAGTAGTCATCAAACAAGGCCTTATCCTTTTTTTACCCGCTTGTATTACACATTTTCTTATCTCTGAAATATCTTTCAAAGATTTACCCTTAAATGATTGTTCTAGATATGTAGCCATTACCACTCCATCGTCTGTAGCTATACCAAAGAGAGCTATGAATCCGACCCATACAGCTACGCTTAAGTTTATAGTTCTTATTTGGAAGATATCTCTGATATTATTGTCGAAAATAGAGAAATTTAAAAACCATTCCTGTCCGTATAGCCATATCATGAGAAATCCTCCTGAAAAAGCTACAGCTATTCCTGAAAAAACCATAAGGCTAGTGCTTATAGAGCTAAATTGAAAATACAATATCACAAAAATTATCAAGAATATTAAAGGGATAATCAGAGATAACTTCTTTTCTGCTCTCATCTGATTTTCATAATTTCCTATAAATCTATAACTTACTCCCTGAGGCACTTTTAAACTAGAATCAGATATTTTTTCTCGTATAATTTTATCTGCATCGTCTACTGAGTTGACCTCTGCAAAACCATCTTCTTTATCTAGTAAGACATACCCTACTAGAAAAGTATCTTCACTCTTTATCACTGGAGGGCCTTGTTTGTATTTTATGTCAACTAATCTACTCAAGGGGATTTTAGTTCCATTTTTTGTAGAGACAAGTATCTCTCCTATAGATTCTGGAGAATCCCTATTTTCTCTTGGGTATCTAACTCTTATAGGGTATCGCTCTCTTCCCTCTACTGTATTACCTAACTTCATGCCACCTATTGCGATTTCTACATATTGCTGTATATCTTCTACAGTCAATCCATATCTAGAAATAGCTATTCTATTTATATCTAGTTCTATATAGGGTTTACCTGTTATTCTCTGAGTGAATACAGATTCTTTTTTTACAGAAGGGACTTCTTTGATGATAGATTCTAATTCTAGAGCAAACTTCTCTATAGTTTCTATATCAGGGCCTTTTACAGCTATTCCGATAGGAGCGGGTATTCCCGTTTGAAGCATTATGAGACGAGTTTCTATAGGTTGTAATTTCGGCGCTGAGGTTACTCCAGGAATTCTAGTAGAATTTACTATTTCCTTCCATATATCATCTTTGGATTTTATTTTATCCCTCCATTGCCTATAGTGAGTTCCATTATCATCTAAGATTAGATCTTCAATATCTACGTCTGAACCTGATTTTATTGGAGGTTTATCATTTTTTCTCAAGAATAAACCATTTTCATCTGTAGCAAATTTTAATGCTTTTCTGTGTTCATCTAAAGCGTACTCATCTTTATAATTTATGATGTTCTCATACATGGAAATAGGAGACGGATCTAGTGGACTTTCTATTCTACCTGCTTTCCCTATTGATTCTTTAACCTCAGGAATATTTGTAGTAGCTATATCGAGTTTTTTTAGTATTTCTGTATTTTCCTCTATCCCAGAATGAGGCATAGAAGTAGGCATTAGCAGAAAAGATCCTTCATCTAAACTGGGCATAAATTCCTTTTGAGTTCCAGGGAAAGTATGATTTAACATACTCCAAATAGGATTTATACGAATATTATACCCTATCAAATCGAGGCTTTTAGGTATTACGAAAAACACTTTACTAAATCCCAGCCATATAGTAATTCCCAATACAACTATAAATACAGGTATAGATAAAAATTTTTTCTTGTTGTCTAAGGCCCAATTGAGCATATTCTCGTAGTATTTTATAAAGACTAGAAAGGCTCCTAGTATGAAAGAAATTACAATACTGACAAATAAAAAGTTTTTGTATATCTCTGCATTCAATCCCAATGGACTCCAGTAATTAGATAATATATAAGTCACCAGTGATACAGATATTATGATATTTGTTTTATTCAAGAATTTATTTTCTGTATATCTCTGTTTAAGGATACCTAAAACACTGAATAACATAATGGATATACCTCCTAAAACAGTATATGAGAATGTTATGTACAAACCTACTATAGACAACAGTATATTCATGATGATCTTCATGGAATTTTTCTCATACAGATACTTACTGAATTTAAGCCTAAATAATACGTAACTCACAGAGGGTATAGCTATTAAACACACTAATAGAGATGCTATCAAGGCATAGGTCTTGGTGTATGCCAAAGGGCGAAATAGCTTTCCTTCTGCAGCTTCCATGGAAAATATCGGGATAAAACTTATTATTGTTATTAGTACTGCTGTTAGAATAGCTGGAGAGACCTCTGTACTAGCTTTATAAATGATCTTTATTATATTTTCCTTATTCAGTTCTTTTTGATTTATGCGCAAGTGTCTGAGTATATTTTCCGACAATATTATGCCCATATCTACCATAGTACCTATAGCTATGGCAATCCCTGAAAGAGCTACTATATTGGCATCTACTCCAGTGTATTTCATAGCTATAAAGACCATAAGTATAGACAGAGGTAATAAGCTAGATACTATTATAGATATATTGAAATTAAGCATCATGATTATAACGACCAGGATTGTTATCAATACTTCCAAACTCAAAGCTTCTTCTAAAGTGTTTAAGGTCTCTTGTATAAGAGTGCTCCTATCGTAAAAAGGGACTATTGTAATCTTTGATATATCCCCATTACTTAATTTTTTTGTGGGCAATCCCGTAGAAATTTCATCTATTTTCTTTTTTATATTTTTTATCACTTCCATAGGGTTAGCCCCAAATCTGGATATGACGACACCTCCCACGGCTTCAGAACCAGATTTATCTAAAACACCTCTACGAGTTGTCGGGCCTAAAGAGACCTTGGCTATATCTTTAATTCTTAAAGGGATATTATTATCTACTTTTACTACAGCTTGTTCTATATCATCGATTTTTTTTATGTACCCTAAGCCCCTGACCAAATACTCTACTTTATTTATTTCTATTGTCTTAGCGCCTACATCTCTATTAGCATTTTTTACAGATTTTACCACTTCCATCAAACTGATATTGTGAGCTTTCATAGCAGAGACATTTATATCTACTTGGTATTCTTTCACAAAACCACCTATGGAAGCAATTTCAGAGACTCCGCTGACAGAGGATAATCCATATTTTACGTAGTAGTCTTGTATACTCCTTAATTCTTGTAGATCCCATCCTCCAGTAGGCTTACCTTTGTCATTTCTGCCTTCTAGGGTATACCAAAATATCTGACCTAATCCAGTGGCATCTGGTCCTAATGCAGGTTGAGTATCTGTAGGGAGTAATCCATTGGGAAGGGAATTTAACTTTTCCAATATCCTACTTCTACTCCAATAGAATTCTACGTCTTCTTCAAATATTATGTATATGCTAGATAGCCCAAACATAGAGGTGCTACGGATGGTTTTAACCCCTGGGATTCCAAGCAAAGAAGCAGTTAAGGGATAAGTTATCTGATCTTCTATATCCTGAGGAGATCGTCCCGTCCACTTTGTGAATACTATTTGTTGATTATCACCTGTATTAGGTATGGCATCTACTGCTACGGGAGCTTTAGGTAAAAAAGGAATATCCCAATTAAAAGGTGAAACTACAATGCCCCAGAGTATTAATGTTATAACTAATATAAGTGTCACTAGCTTCCTTTCCAGGAAGAATTTTATAAATTTGTCGAGCATGTTATTGACTTAATTATATCCTTATTCTCTAGAATTTTTAAAAGGGCGCAATATAGTTTTTAAAATTTAATTTTCTGTAAAAGCTTCGTTTAAAATCTGATTTTAGTTAGTATGAAAAAAAAAGATAAAGCTAATTTTATAATAGAAAATCTAGAGCGTTTATATCCTGAAACTCCTATCCCTTTAAAGCACAAGGATAATTATACTCTTCTCGTATCTGTTTTATTGTCTGCTCAGAGCACAGATGAGAGAGTAAATAGAATTACACCGATGTTGTTTTCAAAAGCTGATAATCCCTTTGATATGATCAAACTATCCATAGAAGAAATAGCTGAGATAATAAAACCCATAGGGTTGTATAAATCCAAGTCAAAAGGCATTTATGAGTTGTCTAAAATTTTAATTGAAAAGTATAATGGAGAGGTTCCTAGAGACATAAAACTCTTAGAAGAGTTACCTAGTGTAGGTCATAAAACAGCGTCGGTGGTCATGTCTCAGGGTTTTGGTATTCCAGCTTTTCCTGTAGATACGCATATTCATAGATTGATATACAGATGGGGTATTTCGAGTGGAAAAAGTGTAGTTCAGACCGAGAAAGACTGCAAAAATATTTTTCCAATAGAAAAATGGAATAAACTACACTTGCAAATTATTTTTTACGCAAGGGAGTACTCTCCTGCTAGGGGGTGGAAAATAGAAAACGATATAATCACCAGAACAATTGGAAGGAAGAGCTTATTAAAAGCCTATTACGATTAATTTTCTTTTACTAAAAACACTTGAACCCCTCAAATTAACTTGGATTAAAGAAACCCATGTTTGTGATAAATAGAATGTTTTAGTGCAAGAATTGTTAAAATTCGACTAAATCTGCCTCGCAAGCATAAAAGATCCCAAAACTAAAAAGGTGTTTCCTTAAATCCGAATAAAATCAAAGGATTCAGGTGTTTCTATTAATCCAACTCAGGTTAACCCGGATTACTCATGGTTTGTATTTCAATTTGAATATAAAGTGTTATTTTTAAAGGGTTTCAGCCAAAAATAACCACTTTAGATATTCCCCAAAAATGAGGAACAAGAATATACCATTTATAACTGTGAGTTTATCAATGACTACTTATAAATACTGGATAAAGCGATAGATTCTGTCCGAAAAATTCATGCGACTATGAATAATCTGGGTTAATCCAACTCAGGTTAATAATATGGATTATATGTTTTATGGAGCTGCAGAATTCAATAGATGCATAAGTTCTTGCCATGTTTCTGAGGTTGCTCATATGAGTAGTATGTTTGACAGCGCTATACTTTTTGATCAAAACTTAAGTGAGAGGGATATTTCTAGTATTTCCTATGTTGATGCTTCTTGTCTATTTTCAGATTAACCCAGATTATTCATAGTTACCCTTTAAATATTGCGCATAAAGTGTTAATTTTAAGGCATTAAAGTCCAAAGAAACATACTTTAATATAGCCCAAAAATGAGGAATAAAAACACATTATTTTATAGAGGGAAAACTTCTGTTGAGTTAACTTTTTCATCATCAGAAATTAGCTCTGATGGATCTTTAATCATGCTTGAAAAACTAGAAAGAGATCATAGATTGATTCATTATTACAGTAAACTTTTGCCTGATACTCGAGACTCTAGATTTATTACTTATACCAGAAAGCAACAGTTAAAACAAAGGGTTTATATGATCATGTTAGGCTATGAAGACGCCAATGATGTTAATCATTTACATAACGATCCTTTATTCAAAGATGTTCTTCAAGGTGATTTGGCTTCTCAACCTACTATATCAAGATTTGAGAATAGCTTTGACAAACAAGCTGTTTTTAAGTTTTGTGATGCGTGGTTATACAAATATGTTTCAAGTTTATCTGATCGTAAGAGAATAGTTATTGACGTAGATTCAACTGATGATCCAACTCATGGCAGTCAACAATTGTCAATGTTTAACGGTTATTATAGTCAATTCATGTACAATGAACTATTTTTTCATGATGGAAAAACAGGACAGATTATCCTTCCTGTACTCCGCCCAGGAAATAGTCATTCTAATAAATGGTATGTGAGTATTTTAAAGCGAATAATTATCAAAATACGTGAGAGTCACCCAGAGATGGAAATAATTATTAGAAGTGATAGCGGCTTTAGTTGCGCTCCTTTTTACCAATTAGTAGATGATTTTGATTTACTATATGTGACAGGCATAGCGAGCAATGAAGTTTTAAAAAGAAAGGTATCTTGGTCAAAAAATGCTGTAAAAAAAATGTATTTAGATCAGGGAGAGAAGCACCAACATTTTATGAGTTTTACGTACAAAGCCAAGAGTTGGCACAAGCCTCAACAGTGCTATTCTAAAGTTGAGAGTACAGGATTAGGGATGAACATAAGGCATTTTTCTAGTAATCTTCCCCAAAAGGATGCTAGAGAAATTTACTTTGACTTTTATGTGAGGAGAGGTGATTCAAGTGAAAATAGAATAAAAGAAGTTAAAAATATGTGTTTTTCTGATCGTTTGTCAAATCATAGTTTTCTTGCTAATTTTTTTCGACTTATAATAAGTAGTCTTGCCTATGAAATGTTTTTATTACTGAAACAGAAGATAAAGAAAACAAGATTTGAAGTAGCAAAAAAATGGTTAATCAGTTCAATTAGAACTTATCTTTTGAAGGTAGGAGCAACGATTAAAATTACCAAAAGGCGAATCTATTACCAGTTATCTAAATCTTTTGTTTACAAGGGTTTATTTCGGGAAATTATTACCCAGTAGCGGTTGTTTATTTGTAAAATGAACAACCTTGGGATAGTTACGTTCTATCGTTAAAAAACCATGTAAAAACACTAAAAAAGATCATTGTCGTGCTAAAAAATGGTGCAAGAAAAACTACAAAGAAGACAAGTTTTGTTTGATTAGTAAAAAAGTTAATTAAAAAAATATCACGTCTAATCTATTTTAATATGACTGTGAATAATCCAGGTTAATGGAATTGAGAATTTTTGGGGACTATGTAAAGTTTAATTATCTGAGTTTAGATGAGTTCATAAACACAAGTTTTATTATCATCTAAAAGAGTATGAATGGAGGTTTAATTATCGCAATGAAAATTTGTATTCTTATCTGTTAAAATGGCTAAGAAAAAATCCCCTTAAGTTGTCTTAAGCCATAATTTCCTGTAGAAATCATGAAAATTATTTACACGACCAACTTGATTGAAAACCTCAATGGAAAAATCAGAAAGTATACCAAAAACAAATTGTCATTCCCAACTGATGATGCTGTTATGAAATCTACTTTTTTAGCTCTGAGGGAGGCTACAAAAAAATGGTCCAAACCCATACCAAATTGGGGAATAATCTTGAATCAATTTTTAACTATTTTTGACGAAAGAGTTCGACTATGAATAAAAACAAAAAAATATGTCATTTCTTATTTACACACTTTAAGGGATAGTGTCACTATTTTTTACAAAAGAGTTCGACTATGAATAAAAACAAAAAAAATATGTCATTTTTTATTTACACCCTTTAAGGGATAGTATCGTTTATCAAAATCTATCATAACTCTCTCCTTCAAGGAGAGACTCCGACACTCTATGCACGTGATACTGCAGTCTGTAAAGTCCTTCGATTATATCTTTGTATAAGAAAGCATTCTTTATATTGTAGTCTTTTTCATTTTTCATGAAGATACGCTCGTATTCCTTAGATAGCTCTTTATAAAGAGCTCTAATTTTTCCATTTATATTTGATGCCTTACGCATGTCAATATCTTTAGGATTAGAGTTTAAATTTTCTAACATAATAGATGCTGATTCCTTTATTAAGACTAACATCTGTTCTGAATTACTGCTCAGATCTGTTAAGATAAATTGTTTTTTCTTTCTCCTCTTTTGAAGATTATAAGCCATATTTTGGCTTATATCACCAATATTTTCTAGGTTGTGAGATATTGATGATAAAGATTTTATTTTCAATCTAGACTCATCGCTTATATCTTCTTTAGAAACTTCCATTAGGTATTTAGTCAATGCTAATTCTATATTATCAGTGTTCCTTTCTTGCTTGCTAACTTTCTCTACTAGAGTGTCAAACTTTTTTTCATCGTATTCAAATAATAGAGATTCTAAGTTTAATATTATTTTATTGGCTATATTTCCAAATCTTGTTATCTCCTTATTGACTTCTACAATATATAATTCTGGGGTTTTAACAAAGCTAGTCCTTATGTATTCAAGAGAAAAATCTTCATCTTCATCTTCCTTTGTAGGAACTAACTTAACAGCGATTTTAGCTAATTGGGGCATAAACCATATCAACATAGATACATTTAAAATATTGAATGAAGTGTGAAAAATGGCCATAATAAATGCATTAGAATAAGTGCTTATATCCGATTTGTAAAATATCCACGATAGCAATTCCAAAAATTGCGGCAGTATTATTACCATCCAACAAACTCCTATAATATTGAACATAGAGTGAATTCTAGCAGAACGTTTCGCATGTACATTTGCCACGGAAGAGGCCATCTCTGCAGTTATTGTAGTGCCTATATTTTCACCTAAGATCATAGCAGCTCCTATCTCTATAGGTAATCCTTGAGTCACTAAAACAATGGTTAAAGACATAGCCGCACTTGAAGACTGTACAGCTATAGTCAATATAGCTCCTATTATTACAAACGTACATCTTACAAGGAGAGTCGGTTGAGAAAAATTATGTAAGAAAGATATTATCTCGGGGTTATTTCTCAAATCTGGAACAGCTTCTTTTAATTCGCTCAATCCCATAAATAAGACAGAAAAGCCGATTAGAAACTCTCCCCAATTTTTTATCCTATGCCTTTTAGAAAACATCATAGGAACTCCAATGGCCATTATAATGAGTGTGACAGAAGAAATTTTAAAATCTAAACCTATTAGAGACACTACCCATCCAGTAATAGTAGTTCCTATATTAGCCCCCATCATAATGCCTCCAGATTGTATAAGAGATAAAAGCCCCGCATTTACAAAACTGACTGTCATTACAGTAGTCGCTGAAGAGGACTGTAAAATGGCAGTTATGATAAAACCACTTAAAACCCCTAAATATCTATTGTATGTCATTGCTGAGAGTATCTGTCTCATTTTTTCCCCAGTAACCTTTTGTATTCCGTCGCTCATTATTTTCATGCCAAAAATGAAAAAACCAAGCGAACCAGCTATATTTAATCCCTTAATTAGATATTCCATGTTAAAAGTTTATATGTAATACGGCGGCGTAAAAGTATATAAATATTTGAGCTATAGCCAAAATAGCGCACAAAAAATGCCCAAAACTTTGAGCTTGGAGCATTAAAGTAATTCGTTAAAATGATTTTTAATTTGAGTCAAAAAAACTTAAGGTAAATTTAATATACCTTAAACCCTTATTTTATCTATGAAAAATAAGTATATACTTTGTTTGAGAATTTCGGAGGTAAAATTTAGGTGTATCTTACGAACCTGAGTTCGATTAATAATTGGGTGTAAAATAGTCAATAAAAACAATGGAATTAGAGTAATTTACGCTCTAAAATTCAACGTTTTAATTCTAAAAAAAAACAGGCATGATAACTTGCTCCAAGCAGAATGAGCTCTAGCCAAATAATGACCATAATGATTATTTTTCAACACAGTAGCATGAGAAAATTCAAGCATTTTTATTTGAATTTTTTACAAAAACACATGACTAAAGAATTCCCTAAAACCGTATCATACAACAGATTTGTGGAATTAATGCAACAAAATTTATTGCCTCTTACCTTGTTGTTAAAGACATTCTGTTTAGGAAAATGTACTGGAATTTCATTTGTAACCTGAGTTCGATTAATAAAGACGCTAAAATCCTTTGATTTTATTCGGATTTAAGGAAATAGCCCTTTAATTTTGGGCTCTTTTTGTATGCTTATGAGGCCGACTTAGTCGAAATCTAACAATTCTTGCACTAAAACATTCTATTTATCACAAACACAAACCTCTTTAATCTCAGTTAATTAAAGGGTTTCAAGTGCTTTAATTAAGTAAATTATTAATCGAACTCAGGTTAACAGGTAAAAACTACACTTTCAAACAAAAAAAGCTGCCTCGGTTTTGAGACGGCTTCAATTTTTTGAACAATCTCTCTTTTCCAATATGAAGAACGAAAGTATTATTTGAATTCTAAACTTAAAAGATTTGTGATCATTTGGGAGTCAGTTAGTTTTTATAACCAAAAAGTATACTTGGGCGCAAGTGAGTAAATAAGTTGATTAAACTATAAATTCGTTTAGATAGCATTATTGGCTCTAGAGTAATATTTTAGATAACTTTGCTAGGATTTTTTTACTGGTCATAAAATAGTATTTATAGAATTGATAAACTATCAGTATTGAAAAGCATAAGATTAAAAATTTCTATAGTTTTATTTTTACTTTATTATCAATCCTCATCTCAGGAGCTAACAGATGGATTTGCGGCTTTGGAGATGTACGATTATTTTAAGGCAAAAAACATCTTCACTGAATTATTACCATCTAAAGCAGCTGGAAGTTCTTATGGGCTCGGCATAATATTTAAGAGAAACGATAATCCCTTCTATGATTTAGAAGAGGCTTATACTTATGGCAGACGAGCATTGAGAGAGTATTCTAATTCTTTTGAAGAGCAACTAAAGGAATTAGATGATCTAGAAATAGGAATACTAGAATTAAAGAGATTAAATGATGATATTGAAACTCTGTTATTTAGTAAACTAAGCGATAATAGCTCACTTGAAGAATTAGGAAAATTCAAAGAGAGATTTCCAAAGTCTAAGCACAAAAAAAAGTTAGACAACCTCATGTCGAACATATTGTACGAGACAGTCGAAAAGGAAAATACAATATCAGCATATAGAGACTTTTACAGACTTTATCCAAATAGTAAATGGGCCAAACAGGCAAAAGATATCTATGAAGATAAGTTGTATTATCACAAGACAAAAAGCGGAGACATCCTCTCATACAGAGATTTTGTATTGACCTACCCAGAAAACAAATGGATCGCAAAGGCTCAAGAAGAAATTTTCAGATTAGCCATAAAAACCAATAATGAAAAGAATTATATCAAATTCTTAAAAAAATTCCCGTATCTGCCTCAATCTGAGATAGCTTGGGCTAAGGTGGAGAGTTTTAGAATAAAAAATTTTAATAACAAGGAGATAATAGATTCTTTCATAAACACCTATCCTAATTATCCTAAAAAGCAAGAGTTATTAGATAAGAGATCTATGATAGATATAGATTTTTTCCCTCTATTAGAAGATGGGAAATACGGTTTTATAAATGATATAGGTGTTGTAAGTGTTGCTCCTGTATATTATTTTGCCCGTAATTTTTCTGAAGAATTAGCCCTTGTAGCTAATGAGACTCACGTTGGATATATAGATAAAAAGGGCAAGACCGTTATCCCATTTAATTTTAATAACGGAAGTGATTTTAAAAATGGATTAGCTGTAGTAGACATAGATGGTAAAAGTGGTGTCATAAATCGTTTTGGGGAATTTATAATCCCTTGTAATTATGACAAGATAGAAATAGGAGATAGCTTTTTATTGGTCAGAGAAGAAAAGAAATACAGTTTTTTTAAACACGATGGAACCAGATTTACCCAAAAGGTATTCGATGTGGCATCGGTCTTTATAAAAGGGCTATCCATAGCAAAAATTGGCAATTATTTTGGAGTCTTAAATGAGAAGCTAGGTGTGTTGATTCCTTTTACATACGATTCTATAGAACGCATTTCTCCTGAATTATTTAAAATGAAAAAAAATGGCAAGTGGTCATTATTCAATGATAAAGGGATGATAATTTCAAAGAAATACAAATATATAGGCGCATTAAGTGAAGAATATATAATGGTTGAAAATAGAGGCAAATACGGATTTCTAAATACTAAAGGCGATGAAGTTATCAGGGCTTCGCTAAGAGTTTTTAAAGATCACAGAAGGACCGCTAATTTTAAAAACGGATATTCCAAGTTTTTTTACAAAGACAAATATGGCATTATAAATAAAAAGGGGAAACAGGTAATACCTAACAAGTATGTAGATATCAAAATAGGAGAAAATGGATTATTTGCCTGTAGGCTAAAAAATTACGGATTTATAAACTCAAAAAACAGACTTATACTCAAACATATATATCAAGATGCTGATACTTTTAAAGACGGCATGACTGTGGTCAAATACAACGGGAAATATGGAGTTATCAATGAAAAAGGCAAAAATATAATTCCTTTTAAGTATAGTGTATTAAAGTCTTTTGTCAAGTCTTTTTTTATAGCTTTTAACGACAATGTAAAAAAAGGATTGATAGATACTGACGATAAGGTTTTAGTTCCAATGGAATACTCTAAAATAGAACTTCTCAAAAATAATATTGCCAAACTTACAAAGGCTAGTGGTGATATACATTATTTTAATCTTATTACCAAGTCTTTTTTGTATCCAATAAGATAATATTAGGGTTTTTGTTAAATGGAAAATTTTGACGACATCTCAATCAGAGACAATATAATTATAAGGGGTGCTAAAACTCACAACTTAAAAAACATATCTCTAACTATTCCTAGAAATAAATTGACTGTTATAACTGGGTTGTCAGGATCAGGAAAATCATCCTTAGCCTTTGATACTCTCTATGCCCAAGGCAGATATAAGTACATAGAGAGTTTGTCTTCTTATGCTCGTCAATTTTTAGGGAAACTAGATAAACCTGATGTTGAATATATAAAGGGGATGTCTCCTGCAATAGCTATAGAACAGAAAGTTAATACTTCTAATCCTAGGTCTACTGTTGGGACTTCATCGGAAGTGTACGATTATATAAAATTACTATTTGCTTCTATTGGAAAAACCTATTCCCCTATCTCTGGAAAACAAGTCAAAAAAGAAGATATAAAAGATGTCTTAAGATGGATAGAAAATCAGAATGAAGGAGATAGAGTATTACTATTGATTAAGATAGTTATATATGAAGGTCAAGAGATAAGAGATATATTGAATAAGTATTTTAATCAAGGTTATATCAGAGTTGAGATAGATGGAAAAGTCTTAGGTATACAAGAGGCTATAGAGAGGGAGAATATAAGAGACTCAGACATATCTATTGTCATAGATCGCTGGGTAATAAAACACGAAAACAGCTTTTATAATAGGGCATCTGATTCTATAGAGACAGCTTTTTCTCAAGGGGAAGGACATTGTATAGTACAAAACTTATCCAGTGGTGAAAATATTTCGTTTTCAAATAAGTTTGAATTAGATGGTCTAACCTTTGAAAAGCCCACTGTAAACACTTTTAATTTTAATAGTCCTATAGGAGCTTGCCCAAAATGCCAAGGCTACGGCAGTATTATAGATGTAGATGAAAACTTAGTTATTCCAAATAAAAATCTTTCGGTATTACAAGGTGCTGTTGCGCCTTGGAGTGGAATCAAACTCTCTAAGCACTTAGATAATTTTATCAGCGGAGCCTATAATAAATTTCCAATAACTCTGCCTTATAAAGATCTTACAAAGGATCAAAAGATGTTTTTATGGGAAGGAGATGGTAAAAGGCTAAAAGGCATAAATTCGTTTTTCGATAAACTGAAGGCAAAAAATTACATTATACAAAATAGAGTTCTTTTATCTAGATACAGAAAAAAAATAGTTTGTAATTCCTGTAATGGCACTAGGTTGAAAACTGATTCTTCCAATATAAAAATAGCTTCTAAAAGTATAGGTGAAATAACACTCATGCCCATAAGCACGTTGAGAGATTTTTTTTTAAAATTAGAGTTATCACATGTGGATAAACAAATATCAAATAGAATTTTAGTAGAGATAAATAACAGGTTAAATGTTTTAACAGAGGTGGGATTGGGTTATCTAACTCTCAATAGAAACTCCAATTCCCTGTCAGGGGGTGAATCACAACGCATAAGATTATCGGCCTCTATAGGGAGCAGTTTAGTCGATTCAGTTTATGTATTAGATGAGCCCAGTATAGGCTTACATTCTAAAAATACAGAAAATCTCATCAAGGTCTTAAAAAAACTGAGAGATATAGGTAATACTGTCGTGGTCGTAGAACACGATGAAGATGTTATAAGGCAGGCTGACAACATAATAGACATAGGGCCGTTAGCTGGAATTAACGGCGGAGAAATAGTGTTTAATGGTCCTTTCGATCAATTAGAAAATTCTGATTCTATCACGGCTAAGTATATTAGTAATAAGTTAAAAATATCCACGCCCAAAATTAGAAGACCTTTTAAAAAACACATTTTAATAACTGGTGCTAGAGATAATAATTTAAAGGATATAGATGTTAGATTTCCGTTGAACACTCTTACTGTAATAACAGGGGTTAGTGGTTCAGGTAAGAGCTCTCTAATTAAAAACGTGTTGTACAACGCCTTGAAAAGGCAGGCAGATAATAATACAACCGATGTAGGTTTATTTGATTCTATAAGTGGAGATCTATCAGAAGTAGAAGAAATAGAGTTAGTAGATCAAAATCCTATAGGAAAATCTTCTAGATCTAATCCAGTTACCTATATAGGAGCCTATGACGAAATTAGACTGTTATTTTCGGCTCAATCTCTGTCTTTAAAAAGAAAATACAAACCTTATCACTTTTCTTTTAATCTAGATGGAGGAAGGTGTGACGAGTGCAAAGGGAAAGGAGAGGTTACAGTAAATATGCAGTTTATGTCAGATATAAACCTAGTATGTGAAAGTTGTAACGGTTCTAGGTTTAAGAGCGAAATCCTAGATGTTAAATTAAATGACAAAAACATAGTCGACCTACTAAATATGAGTATAGATGAGGCTATAGTGTTCTTTAACGATATAGGACAAGTAAAAATATCCAGTCTTTTAGAACCTTTAAAGCAAACGGGAATGGGTTATGTCAAATTAGGACAATCATCTAGTTCTCTGAGTGGAGGAGAATCACAAAGGGTCAAGTTGGCTTATTTTTTATCAAAGGGTAATAAGGCAAAAAAGACAGTTTTTATATTTGATGAACCTACCACAGGATTGCATTTTCACGATGTTAAAAAACTCATCAAAGCCTTTAATGATCTCATAGATAACGGTCATAGCATATTTGTGGTAGAACACAATTTAGATGTGATCAAATCTGCAGATTGGATAATAGACATGGGAAAAGAAGGTGGGAAAAATGGTGGAAATATAATATTTCAAGGTACCCCAGAGGATATGATAAAAGATGAGTATTCTTATACTGCAAAATATCTGAAACAAAAAATATCTTTGTAAAAAAAATACACTTACCAATTTTAAAAAAAATTACACAAATAATGAAATTATTAGAAAATAGAACAGCTGTAATCACTGGAGCTACAAGGGGCATAGGAAAGGGAATAGCACAGAGATTTGCCCAACAGGGAGCTAATGTAATATTCACTTATGTATCTGAATCTTCTAGTAAGATAGCTTTAGACTTAGTTGAAGAATTAACTAAACAAGGAATAAAAGCTAAGGGTTTCAGAGTAGACGCTTCTAAATTTGAGGATAGTCAAAATATGATAGATGAGGTCGTATCTGAATTTGGAGGTGTAGATATTTTGGTAAATAATGCTGGTATCACTCAAGACACATTGTTAATGAGAATGACTAAAGAGCAGTGGGACAAGGTAATAGATGTGAATTTGAGTTCTGTATTTAATATGACAAAAGCCGTACAAAAGAGCATGTTACAAAAGAGAAATGGATCTATTATCAATTTGAGTTCTGTCGTGGGGGTTAGAGGCAATGCAGGTCAGGCTAACTATTCAGCATCAAAAGCTGGAGTGATAGGCTTTACCAAGTCAGTAGCTCTGGAATTGGGTTCTAGAAATATACGTTCTAATGCTATCGCTCCTGGTTTTATCTCTACTGAGATGACTGGCAAACTAGACCCTGAAACTCTACAAAAGTGGGTTAAAGATATTCCATTAAAGAGAGAGGGAACCACAAGTGATGTAGCTGACGTAGCATTGTTTTTAGCTTCTGATATGTCTAAATACGTGACTGGACAGGTCATACACGTATGTGGAGGTATGCTGACCTAAATTTTATTTGAAATGCTTTTTTACAGGCTTAATATTTATACTTGATAATCTTTTAAAAGACGCCCTTGGGTTAGATCTCTGTATAGTTTCTCATTTTCAATATCTATTATAATTTGAGATTTTTTGTAAAAAATCTCTCTTTCTTTGAGGTGAGCTTCTATATATTTTTCTAAAACATCATCAGCTAGATTAGCTATGACAGGGCGTTTGCTCTTTTGAGATTTTAAACGATAATAGAGCGATTTAGCTTCCATTTTCAAATAAATAGTGACGCCATTTTTATTCATCAGATTCATGTTTTGCGCATAACAGGGAGAGCCTCCACCTGTGGAAAGTATAAATCCACAATTTTTGTCTAAAATCTCTTTTAGGCATTCGGTTTCTAATTCTCTGAAATACTGTTGCCCTTTTTCATCGAAAATATCTGTGATTTCCATATGTTGTTTTAACTCTATATATCTATCTAAATCTATAAAATCTAAATTCATAACCTTAGACAAAGCAGAACCTATAGTCGTTTTGCCACAACCCATATAACCTATTAGAATAATTTTCTCCATTAAACTTTTATTGTAAAAAAGTCAAAAATTAGATATTTCTATTATTTAGGAGTCTTTTTAAAATCTTTTATCTTATTTAAATAAGATGTTTTCTTTTCTGGATATTTTAATATTAGGATATTAAAAGCTTCTTCTGCCTTGTCGTATTTACCCTGTTTTATATACATATGTGCTAGAGTTTCTGTCATAATAGTATTGTTTTCTACAATGCTATTTTCTGCTAGATAAGCGTTATCAGATTTTACTTTTTTCAGATTACTTGTGTATTTGGGAATATTAGATATAAAATCATCTATTATTTTAATCTTGTGCTCTAAGCTCATGATAGTATCCTTGTAGCCATTGGAGTTTAACCTCTTATTTAGAATGTAATTATTGGTATAAGGTAACTTCAACCACTTATTAAAAGAATGTAACTCAGAGTTTAAAAGAGATATTTCTGTTATTTGGTCTGTGTAATTAGAATCAGACAATACAATAGTTTGCTCATTTTTTATGGGCTTTATATCTATCTGATCTTCTTGAGTAGTGGATTCTGTAAATTTCTTTTCAGGGGCAATCATAGCATCCTTTGTTATGAATTCGAATAAGTGCTTTCTATCTACCGAGTAAGCTGCTGCCTTTTTTAATTGAATATTATATCTAAAACTATCGGTTTTTTGTAAGCCCTTTAGATATAATATCTGTGCAGTTTGAAAATATGGATACTCCCTTACTATATCTAATAAGTTTTCTATATCTGATTTTAAGATATTAGAATTAGGATCTTTTATTATTTGGGTGAATCTAGATATTTGCATCCTACCACTTTTCTACCGAATCAGCAAATATTCGGTCTATTAGTTTAGCTGTGATGAGATCTATCAGATTGCCCTCTACACTAGTAAAATCTTTATCCTTGTTAAATTTCTCAAAATCACTATAGGTATTTTCGAAGTTTTCTTTTTCGTCTATCTCATTGTAAAAACGGACTTTTATAGTTATAGTTAGTCTGTTAAAAGCAGCCGTATTATTTGCTTGTGCATCGTCGGGAGTAATTTCATACTTAGTTATTTCTCCTTCAAATTTTAAATCTCCTCCGTTTTTTGTCAATTTTAAATTGGTCTGATCTGTAAATCTAGTTTGTAGATCATTAGTTAGTTTTCTGCTCAATGCAGGATTGATTAAAGGAGCATAATTTGGAAAATAATCTACTTGTACGCTCTTGACATCAGGAGAGATAGAAGTTCCCGAAAAGGTATATATTCCACATGAGCTAGCCATTAGCGAGGTAAGCAGCATTGAGTGAATTTTTAATTTTTTCATCGTAGAAATACATTTTTTTTTATAGGCTTTATAAATCATATTGTTTTATTTTTCTATATAAGGTTCTTTCAGAAATCCCCAATTCTAAAGCTGCTTTTTTTCTCTTACCTCTGTGTTTTTTCAGTGATGTTTTTATCATGTGTTTTTCTTTAGTTTGGAGCGAGAGAGGTTTTATATTTTCATCTGTATCTTCATATGTGTCCTCATCAAAGGCGTCTATATTTTCAATGTCTATAGATTCGTATGATGTGGGTAATGATTTTATCTCAAGAAGATCTTTTTTATTGTCATTGCTCTGATCGTTAATACTACTATATAGGTTTAGTATCATTTTTTCTATTTGCTCTATATCTTCTATTTTTTGTCCACTCTTGATGTTTTTTATCAGCTGTAAGACTATCTTTTTAATATTTTCAATCTCATTTTTCATATTAAAAAGCACTTTGTAGAATACTTCTTTATCCTCTAGAGAATCTTTTTTATCAGGATTATGTATCACTGTCAGATCTTTGGAAATACTATCTTTTAAATAGTTGCTCAATACTTCCTCGGAGACCATCCTGTTTTGTTCCATCACAGATAATTCTTCTACAAAGTTTTTGAGTTGTCTTATATTTCCGTACCAAGGGTAGTTTTCTAATTTCGATACAGCATCTTCTAGTAGCCTTATAGTTGGAATTTTATATTTATCTGAAAACTCCAATGCAAATTTTTTAAACAGCAGATATATATCTTCTCTTCGTTCTCTCAAGCTGGGAATGGATATATTTACTGTATTTAACCTGTAGTATAGATCTTCTCTGAATCTGTTTTTTTTTATAGCCTCTTTCATATTCACATTTGTAGCAGCTATTATTCTAACGTCTGTCTTCATCGGATTAGAGCTTCCTACTTTTATGAATTCTCCGTTTTCTAAAACTCTCAATAATCTAGCTTGGGTGGTCAGGGGCAGCTCTCCTACTTCATCTAAGAATATAGTTCCTCGGTTGGCTTCTTCAAAATAACCTTTTCTACTCCCTATAGCTCCAGTGAAAGATCCTTTTTCATGCCCAAATAACTCACTGTCTATAGTCCCTTCAGGAATAGCCCCACAGTTGACAGCTATGTAATTAGAGTGTTTTCTATTTGACAGATGGTGTATTAGTTTTGGGATACTCTCTTTTCCAACACCACTCTCTCCTGTAACTAATACAGAAATATCAGAAGAAGCCACTCTAATGGCCCTGTCTATAGCTCTATCTAAGGAGATACTATTGCCTATAATCCCAAATCTTTTTTTAACTTCTTTTATAGATAACATAGCATTAGGTATAAAAAAGATACTCTAAATGTAAGATTAAACAGCTTTTCCCATAAGCGTAGAACTAGAACAATCTTCTATTAATACATTTACTATATCTCCAACTTTATATTTTCCTTTTTCAAATATCACTCCAATATTTTGAGAGGTTCTTCCAAACAGATGCTCTTTAGACTTTTTGGATACCTTTTCGACTAAAATTTCTTTTACTTGACCAATGGTCTGCATATTTCGGTAAAGAGAATGTTTCTGTTGTAATTCTATGACTTGTTCTAATCTTCTCTGTTTTGTGCTTTCTGGAACATCATCTTCAAATCTCCTACTCGCTAGAGTTTTAGGTCTAACGGAGTATTTAAACATAAAACCAAAAGAATATTTAACTCTTTCCATAAGAGCCAAAGTATTTAGGTGATCTTCCTCGGTTTCGGTAGGATATCCTATTATCATATCGTGAGAGAGTAGACATCCTGGAATTATCCTCTCTATCTTTTCTATTAATTTCAAGTAATAATTAATGTCATGACCTCTGTTCATATGTTTCAATATTCTATCGCTTCCAGATTGTACAGGCAAGTGAATGTGTTTACATATGTTGTCGTGTCTAGCAATGGTGTACAAGACATCTTCTTTCATATCTTGAGGATTCGATGTGGAGAATCTTATACGCATATTAGGCACTGATTGGGCCACCATCTCGAGTAATTGAGAGAAAGATATAGCCGTTGCCTTTGCCATTTCATCAGCTTTTACAAAATCTTTTTTTCTACCCCCACCATACCAGAGATAAGAATCAACATTTTGACCTAAAAGAGTGACCTCTTTATATCCATTTTCATATAAGCTTACACACTCTTGTATTATAGTTATAGGATCTCTACTTCTCTCTCTTCCCCGGGTAAATGGCACTACGCAAAATGTACACATATTATCGCATCCTCTAGTGATAGAGACAAAGGCACTGACTCCTGTTTTGCTTAGCCTGACGGGATTTATATCTGCATAAGTCTCATCTTTAGAGAGTATTACGTTGACGGCATTTTTTCCCTCTTCAGCCTCTTGCACCAAATTGGGAAGATCTCTGTAAGCATCTGGTCCTACGACTATGTCTACTATCTTCTCTTGTTCTAAAAGTCTAGATTTAAGTCGTTCAGCCATACATCCTAAGACACCGATGGTTATAGAAGGATCGTTTTTTTTCAAGACATTAAATTGAGACAATCTCTTGTGAATGGTCTGTTCGGCCTTATCTCGTATAGAACAAGTATTTAAGAGTATTAGACTTGCCTCTTCCAACTTAGAAGTGATGCTAAAACCAACTTCAGATAGTATAGAAACTACAATTTCACTATCAGAAAAATTCATTTGACATCCATAGCTTTCTATATAGAGGTTTCTCTTTTTTCTACTCTCTTGAATTTCAGGGATCATGGGCAATACATTGATTTTTTTAATACAGGAAGTTATACTAAAAACGCAAATTTACGACTATTTAATTTACAGGATATGCCATGAGGATTTTATTTTAATAACTAATGTGGAATTGGAAAAGTATCGATTTTAAATGTATATTCGCAGCGGTTATATCATATATAAAACAAGGATATTTTGAATAACACTACTTTATTTTTTTTAGTTAAAAACTTATTTACTTTATAATCATGTCTTTTGAACTACCAAAATTAGATTACACGTTTGATGCTTTAGAACCTTATATAGATGCCGAGACAATGCGTATTCATTACGAAAAACATCACAATGCCTACGTAACAAATCTCAATGCGGCTATTGCCAATACAGATTTAGAGGGCAAAAGTATAGAATATGTGATGCAAAATATTCCACAGTCTAATTCTAATGCCATAAGAAATAATGGAGGGGGGCATTATAATCACACTTTATTTTGGTCGGTGATTTCTAATGAGGGAAATACAGAACCTGTTGGTGATGTTAAAGATGCTATCACTAGTACTTTTGGTTCTTTTGAATCTTTTAAGGAAGAATTTTCCAAGGCTGCTATGACTCGCTTTGGTTCGGGGTGGGCTTGGTTGTGTGTACACAAAGGTGGAGGATTATCTGTATGTTCTACACCTAATCAAGATAACCCCCTTATGAATTTAGAAGGGATATCTTGTTGCAATAGTGCTACCCCTAGTTGTGATGGAACGCCAATATTAGGATTAGATGTTTGGGAACACGCTTATTATTTAAAATACCAAAATAGAAGATTAGAGTACGTAAGTGCTTTTTTCAATATTATAGATTGGAAGAAGGTATCTGACAGATACAACTCTGGAAAGTAACCATTTATTTAAAATATTAATTCTATAGACCTATGCATAATAATCTTATTAAATTCCACAGAATTTTCAACACTTGCCTGGTAATATTATCAATTTTTGTTTTTGCCTCTTGTAAAGAAACAGCCAAATCAAGTTTAAAGGAAGAGGATAAAAATAAAAGCCAGGATTATCACTCTTATCAAAACAAAAATTTCCATTCCGTTGTTGATGTAAAACCTGTCTCAGACGGACAAGTAAAAAATATAATACTTATGATAGGCGATGGAATGGGACTTGCACAGATTTTCTCAGGGATTACAGCTAATAAGGGACATTTGAATATAGAAAAAACTACTCATATTGGATTTTCAAAAACACATAGTTCAAGTCATTACATTACTGATTCTGCAGCGGCAGGTACAGCTATTTCAACTGGAAAAAAAACATACAACAAGGCTATAGGTGTAGATGATGATAAGAATAAGATAAAAACTATTCTAGAAATTGCCAATGAGAATGGATTAGGTACGGGTTTAGTATCTACATCTACGATTGTACATGCCACTCCAGCCTCTTTTATATCACATCAACCCAACAGAGAAATGTATGAAGAAATAGCTAAAGATTTTCTCGATACAGATATAAATGTCGTCATAGGAGGAGGCAGAGATAGTTTTAATAAGCGTAAGGACGACATCAATCTTTTAGAAAAATTTCGCAAGAAAGGATATGAAGTTGTAGAAACTCAAAAAGATATGGAATCTGTAAACTCTGGGAGACTACTGGCTCTGTTGAGTCCTGGGCATATGGATAGATACTCAAAGAGAGGCGATGTTTTAGTGAATTCATCTCTTAAGGCCATTGAGCTCTTAAATAAGGAAGAAAAGGGTTTTTTCTTAATGATAGAAGGGGCTCAGATAGATTGGGGAGGTCATTCAAATGATATAAGTCTTGTAGTTGAAGAAATGTTAGATTTTGACAGAGCTATAGGAGAGGTCTTGAAATTTGCCGAAAAAGACAAAAATACTTTAGTAATTATAACTGCCGATCACGAAACGGGAGGTCTTTCCATACACGATGGAGATCATGATGGTAGATTAGAAAGTACATTTGCATCTAAAGAACATACTTCTATTATGGTTCCAGTCTTTGCCTATGGCCCTAAATCAGAGGTTTTTAAAGGCTTTTATCAGAACACAGAAATTTTTAAAAAAATGATAGAAGCTTATGGTGATTTAAAATAAAATAATACTATATTTGCACCTTCTTAAGTTAAGGGTTAAGACCTGATAGCTCAGCTGGTAGAGCATCTCCCTTTTAAGGAGAGGGTCCTGGGTTCGAGTCCCAGTCAGGTCACACTCTAATATCTCCCCAACAGGGGCCTACATAAAAGCACTTCCCCTACTCGGGATAAAAAGGCTTCAAAAACACTTCCTTACTCGAAAAGTACTTTCCTACTCGATAAAAATACTTCAAAAATACTTACTACTCGATAAAAACGCTTTTCTACTGGATAAGAATACCTGCCTAAAGGGCAAATAAGATTTACATCAACAATTCCTAGTTACTTAATTTTTTTACCTACTCAAATAGTTACCGCTAGACCGTTGCGTTTTTAACATAATTATTTGAAAAGGCTTTCAAAATCATGACCCAACTTTTTTTTATTAAAGTCAAAAAAATATAAATGACAAATGGTTTTTTGACACTATCGTGAAAAGTGTGTGAAGCTACCTTTTAATTTTTCTCTTTTTAATCTTTATTTTGGTAGATAAGCCCTATTAAAGAGAGCTAAAACTATTTAAACTCCTAATCAGAGCCTTTATTCAAAAGGTAGCTAAGAACCTGAATTCGATTAATAAAATCGCTTGAATCTTTTTAAATTTATTGGAATTTAATAGGTTGCTAGTGTGGTTATTGGTATCCTTTAGTTTATACAGCAGTAAAACAAAAAAGAAGCTGTCTCAAAACCGAGGCAGCTTTTTTATTTACACACTTTACGCGATAGTGTCGTTTACTGTAATAATGAATCAATCTATGATCTCGTTCTAGTTTTTCAAGCATGATTAAAGAGCCATCAGAACTAATTTCTGATGATGAAAAATTTAATTCAACAGAAGTTCTCCCCCTATAAAATAATGTGTTTTTATTCCTCATTTTTGGGCTATATCTAAAGTGGTGAATTTTTGATTAAAACCTTTTAAAATTAACACTTTATACCCAATATTGAAAGGTAACTATGAATAATCCAGGTTAACCTGGATTATTCACAGTCATATTAAAATAGATTAGACGTGATATTTTTTAATTAACTTTTTTACTAATCAAACAAAACTCGTCTTCTTTGTAGTTTTTTTTGCACCATTTTTTAACACGATAATGATCTTTTTTTAGTGTTTTTACATGGTTTTTTAACGACAGAAACGTAACTATCCCAAGGTTGTTCATTTCACAAATAAACAACCCGCTACTGAGTAATAATTTCCCGAAATAAACCCTTGTAAACAAAAGATTTAGATAATTGGTAATAGATTCGCCTTTTGGTAATTTTAATCGTTACTCCTACCTTCAAAAGATAAGTTCTAATTGAACTGATTAATCATTTTTTAGCTACTTCAAATCTTGTTTTCTTTATCTTTTGTTTGAGTAATAAAAACATTTCATAGGCAAGACTACTTATCATAAGTCGAAAAAAATTAGCAAGAAAACTATGATTTGACAAACGATCAGAAAAACACATATTTTTAACTTCTTTAATTCTATTTTCACTTGAATCACCTCTTTTAACATAAAAGTCAAAGTAAATTTCTCTAGCATTCTTTTGGGGAATATTACTAGAAAAATGCCTTATGTTCATCCCTAATCCAGTACTCTCAACTTTAGAATAGCACTGTTGAGGCTTATGCTAACTCTTAGCTTTGTACCTGAAACTGATAAAATGTTGGTGCTTCTCTCCCTGATCTAAATACATTTTTTTTACAGCATTTTTTGACCGAGATACCTTTCTTTTTAAAACTTCATTGCTCGCTATGCCTGTCACATATAGTAAATCAAAATCATCTACTAATTGGTAAAAAGGAGCGCAACTAAAGCCGCTATCACTTCTAATAATTATTTCCATATCTGGGTAACTCTCACGTATTTTCATAATTATTCGCTTTAAAATATTCACATGCCATTTATTAGAATGACTGTTTCCTGGGCGGAGTACAGGAAGAATAATCTGCCCTGTATCTCCATCATGAAAAAAATAGTTCATTGTACATGAATTGACCATAATAACTGTTAAACATTGACAATTGTTGACTGCCATGAGTTGGATCATCGGTTGAATCTACGTCAATAACTATTCTCTTGCGACCAGATAAACTTGAAATATATTTGTATAACCACGCATGACAAAACTTAAAAACAGCCTGTTTATCAAAGCTATTCTCAAATCTTGATATAGTAGGTTGAGAGGCCAAATCACCTTGAAGAACATCTTTGAATAAAGGATCGTTCTGTAAATGATTAACATCATTGGCGTCTTCATAGCCTAACATGATCATATAAATCCTTTGCTGTAACTGTNNCTTTATGGTATAAGTAATAAATCTAGAGTCTCGAGTATCAGGCAAAAGTTTACTGTAATAATGAATCAATCTATGATCTCGTTCTAGTTTTTCAAGCATGATTAAAGAGCCATCAGAACTAATTTCTGATGATGAAAAATTTAATTCAACAGAAGTTCTCCCTCTATAAAATAATGTGTTTTTATTCCTCATTTTTGGGCTATATCTAAAGTGGTGAATTTTTGATTAAAACCTTTTAAAATTAACACTTTATACCCAATATTGAAAGGTAACTATGAATAATCCAGGTTAAGGGGACTTTCTTCTTCGCATTTTTGAGCAATTGACAAACGTAATATGTCAAAAATTTTGTTGATAGTATAACGACTTGCATTAGTCAAATTACTAGCTTTTTTAGCTTCAATATCCATGCAAAATAGTCCCAAAATAGACCTAATTTTTACCTCTACAAATTCTCAAACGAATTGTATACTAATTTTTCATATATAACATAAGGGGTTACACGCATGTAAATTTACCTTAATTGCCTTAACCCTTAATTTTTTGTCCTAGGGCAATTAAGTAATAAATCATAACTGAGTTGTCTTTTTTTGATATTATTTCTTATTAAACTCAGTTGAAGTAATGATTAGTTTAAAATAACTTAAAAGATGGGTTTTTTAATAAACCTAAAACGTTGAAAACAAGATTCATATATTAAGATAAAAGAAAATGCTTTTTGATTATTTATGAGCCTTTTTCCTCATAAAAATATTTGTACACTATATATATATTTTCAAGTCTATCTTTGTTTTGCTTATCTTCTATGAGTAGAAGAGTGTCGTCATAAGAATTAAGTCTAACTTCAATTTGATCTTCGCCATTCAAAGTTTTAAATGTAAATTTATTGGAATAAATATTGGCTTCAGAGTTTTTCCATACTCCATTATTACTATCAATGACCTGATTAGAGATTTTATTTTTAGGGTCTTCGTAATACACATCAATTCTATCTGGGGAGAAAAATCTATACTTTAGCCCTCCTGCATCAATATTGTCCTTAATAAAATTTATAAATTCCTCTTTAGTATACTTGTGGCTCTTTAACCATTTGTCAGATGGGTACTTTACAATTCTATATGTTTTATTAACAAATATTTTGCCACGAAGCTTATCTGAGATAAGAGTATCGTATTTCACTATGATTTCATACTTCGTCTCTCTTCCATCCTTTGCTTGTGCACTTATAATATAAGTGGCGATTTTCTTTTTAGAATCTATTCCTTTTATAGGTATGGAAATACGCCTATTTGTCAAAATCTCGTTGTTTAATATCAATGTAATATCATCATCACATGTAATTACTAAATCCACATTTTCTCTAGTAGTATTATCAGTTTTAACAATATTCATCATATTATCATTGCTCTCAATTTCTAAAAATGGAATATTTTCATTTTTTAAAACTTCAACTTTGATACCTATATTTTTTTTATCATATTCTTCACCAACTCTACCCTTTTCACATCCTAAAATTATTGTAATCATGGAATATGCAAATGCCAAATACAAAAATGCCTTTCCTATATCTATCATATTTTTTAATGCTTCTATCATATGTCTTCTTCGTAAATATAGTGAACCTCATATTCGGGCTCTCCAATGTCTAAAATACGTTTTTTTCTCAAAATAGTCTTGTCGTCTTTCTTAAGAACACTAATTTCTATTTTTCTCATATCGTAATTATTATGAGTAAATGTTTTTGACCATATCTTAGCTTTGGAGTCTTTCCATACAGCTAATTTCGTATTTTCATCTTTTGTTCCTCTCAGTAATACACCATTTTCATATTCTGCATGATAGTAATCTATTCTATCTGGGAAAAAAAATCTATACTTGGAGATAACATTAACTATACTGTGAATCTTGGTGAATTTTTCAACATCATAATTATATTCTTTCATCCATTTTTCAGATGGGAATTTAACAATATCTGATCTTTTAATAATAAAGGTCTTGCCGCTTAACTTTTCAGAAACAAGAGGTTTGTATTTAACAAATATCATATAAGAACCTCTATCTCCATTTTCTGCTTTTGAAACTATAGTGTGTTTTTCTTCTGAGTTTTCGCTTGTAACATTTTGCAAAGGTAATACTACAGATCTATCCTTCAGGATTAAACCTCCCATCTCTAAAATAGTCTTTTTAGAAGCATTTACATTTATCTCTACACTATCTCTTGTGGTGTTTCTAGTTTTTATTAAAGTTAATGTAGATTCATGGTAGTCTTTTTCTATTTCCATAAATTTACTTATCTCTATCTCATCAATTTCAACTTCAATATTTGTATTAGAATCCAAAGTTACTCTGGTACATCCAATCGCATACAAAGATAGCAAATACAAGTATATAAGTGTTTTTCTCATTTTTTTATAGAGTGAAACTCGCTTGATTTTAAGCAGAAAAATTCTTTTAAGAAAAGAACCAGGCAATTTACAAAATATTTCTTTTTCTTGACAAAAAAGCACATTCATATATATAATCCTTTGAGTTATTAGTTAGATTGATATTTGAATAGTAAAAATTACCATAAAGTCCGAAATCAAAGGGATTAATATTTGTAATTATTTGAAAATATTTTGAATTTGATGCCACAAAATTAACTCATTTCTATCCGTCGACAGAAATGTCCTTTGGTAAAGGGTAGATATTGTGTTTTGAATAAGCTTTAAATCGATTGAATCAACAAATTTTTATAAAAATATATTCAGTGACAGACAACGCTTTATTGCATCTGAAATGACGAGATTAAGCTATGGAACTATTAACCTGGATTATTCATAGTTATATTTCGATATTGTGCATAAAGTATTAATTTTAGTAGGATTAAACAAAAAGTCACTACTTTGAATAAGGCCCAAAAATGAGGAATAAAAGCATATTATTTCATAGTAAAAGACACTGCCCTGTAAAGTGTGTAAAGTTTATATTTAGGAAAAAAAATCCTAGATATTTTTTAAAAAAAACTAATTAAAACTTTATACAAATGAAAAAAGAAGATTTATTAAAAGATGAATTCTTAAAACAATTCAAAACAGGAGAAGATCTGATGTCATTTCTAAAAGATATTCAGAGACGAGGTATTGAAAAGATTCTATAAAAACAAAAAAAATATGTCATTTTTTATTTACACCCTTTAAGGGATAGTGTCTTATTTTTTTATCAAAGCTTTGGTGTCCTCCTTATTGAGGATATTTGATTTGCTCAGTAATTTAATTAAAGTATCTAATTTTTCTTTAGTAGAAGATAATTCTTTCTTGGTAGAAAGAAGCTCCTCATAAATAGCTTGTGTTGCTGAAATGTTTAATGTAGTAAGACCATCGTAATCTACTGATCGCATGTCGTCTACTTCTTTTCCATAAACAAAAACCTTATTTTTAGAATCTAAAACTTCTTCTATTAAAAACGTATTAGAATCTATAACAGCTTTCACTTTTACCTCTTTGCTCCCTTCACTTTCTATTATAATCTTAACAAGATCTCCAACAGAAAAATTGTGAACCTTGTCTGTTTTAATAGCACTTCCTTCATTTGAAATGCTCATTGATTTAGCTAATTCATACACATTAGGGATAATACCTTTATTTATATCTATAACTTCTGGAACTATATTTTCTATTTGCTGAGCTATTACTTTTTTAAACGGTTTAACCCCGCTTTCTATACTGTCTATCATAGTATAATCTGTAATCTCTATATCTAAGAGCTTTTTTAAATCTTCTCTTCTATCTGAGATGCCCTTTATACTCTTTACACGTTTATCTGATGTAGCTACAAATTTTTCTTCTGTTAGAATACTCCCTTTAGAATGTAAAGAAATATTAGCTTTTGATCCACTTTTTATAGAAAAAGGATTAAAGTGGTCCTCGTAGGGTAAATCAAACATATTGTTTCCAAAATATATTCCAGATATATTCTGGGCACTATATTCCTCTAGAACAACTGTACCTCTTAAATATGTTTTCATAGTATTGTTATTTCCCAATACTACTGTATTAGACCCTTTGCCTTGAGCTTCACTCCCTATAACTATCTCATTATTACTTTTATCTGCTAACGCTTTAGCAAAAGCTCCTATAAAAATAGAATTATTTGATTCCGTGAGATTTGAATAATTTAATTGAGATCCAGCAACACATCCTATAGCTATATTTTTATCTCCTTTAACTATCCTATTTAAAGAATATGAACCTACCGAAACATTATTGGAGCCAGTAGTATTTTTTGTGAGAGAACTCGTGCCAACTGAAACATTACCTTCGCCAGTAGTATTTTCTGTGAGAGAACTCGTGCCAACTGAAACATTATTGTGGCCAATAGTGTTATGTCTGAGAGAACTCTGGCCAACTGAAACATTTTCTTTGCCAGTAGTATTTGTTGTGAGGGAACTCGTGCCAACAGAAGTATTATTCTTTCCCTCAGTATTATTTTCGAGAGAACCATAGCCAACTGAAGTATTATTAATTCCCCTAGTATTCTCTTTGAGAGAACTGAAGCCAACTGAAGTATTCCAGGAGCCTTGATTATTTTTGAGAGAACTGAAGCCAACTGAAGTATTACTCTCTCCTGAAATATTATTTTGGAGAGAACTATTGCCAACCGAAACATTTCCTATGCCAGTAGTGTTATTTTTGAGAGAATTCGTGCCAACTGAAGTGTTGTTATCTCCAGAGGTGACAGCTTTTAGGGATCGATAACCAACAGCTATGTTATCATTTGTACTAATTACTGCGTTACCAGATTCTATGCCTAAAAAAATATTTCTTTCACCAGTACCTCCACTAGTTCCATCACTACCCTTACCAGACCATTTAGTTATAATATTATTGCCAGTATCTGTTTTATAAGCGTATGTGCTTCTTTTATTTTTTTATCCAAAACCTTACCTTGCCTAGCTGATAAGGCACTTGTCGCATCATTAGAGATTAAATCATCTTTAATTTTATTTGGCCCTGGAGGACCTTGTTTTCCTTCTGCCCCTGGGGCTCCTTGGGGTCCTGTGTCACCTTTTGCTCCTGTTGGGCCTGGTTCACCTTTGTCACCAGGTATACCTGCCTCACCTCGCTCTCCTCTAGGGCCTGTTAGACCTTGTGGTCCTGGTAAACCTGGTTCACCTTTGTCACCTGGTTTGCCAGGTGGTCCTTGTTCTCCTTTTGGCCCTTCTGGGCCTATTTGACCAGGTATACCTGCCTCACCTCGCTCTCCTCTAGGGCCTGTTAGACCTTGTGGTCCTGGTAACCCTGGTTCACCATTCTTGCCATCTACACCATCTTTACCTGGATTACCTTGAGGACCTACTAGCCCTGTTAACCCTGTTGGTCCTGCTGCTCCTGCAGCACCATCTTTACCTGCTGGGCCTTCTGGGCCCATATCACCTCTGTCTCCTTTTTCCCCTTTAGGCCCTTGAATCCCTGGAGCACCATCTTCGCCCTTTTCGCCTTTGGCACCTTGATCACCTTTTGCTCCTGGCGTACCTGACTTACCTTCAAGCCCTTGAGGACCTACTGGCCCTGTGTCTCCTTTTTCCCCTCGAGGCCCTTGATCTCCTTGCGCTCCTGTTTCACCCTTTGCTCCTGCTGGTCCTATTGGACCTTGTAGTCCTTGCGCTCCATCTTTACCAGTAGGACCATCTGGCCCTGCTTCACCTTTTTCTCCTGCTGGACCTGTTAAGCCTCTTTCACCTTTTGGTCCTGCTGGACCTGCTGGGCCTTGCTCTCCTCTGTCTCCTTTTTCCCCTTTAAGCCCTGTTGGCCCTTGTATTCCAACTTCTCCTTGAAGGCCAGCAGGTCCTACTTCTCCTTTTTCACCTTTAGGCCCTGCTACACCTGCTGGCCCTTGAGACCCTGCTGGACCTGTTTCACCCCGAAGCCCTGTTGGCCCTGGTGGGCCTTGTTTTCCTTCTTTACCTGCTGCTCCATCTGCTCCATCTCTACCAGCAGGACCTTGTTTACCAGGATCACCTTTTTCACCTGGCGCCCCTTTTGGACCTGCTGCACCTGTTTCACCTCTTTCTCCTGTTGGACCCGCTGGTCCTTGTAACCCTTGTTCACCATCCTTGCCATTTACACCATCTTTACCTGCAGGCCCGACGGGTCCTTCTGCTCCTCTTTCACCTTGGTCTCCTTTAGCTCCAGGGGTTCCTGCTGGTCCTTGAAGACCTTGGATGCCGTCTTTCCCGTTAATGCCAGCTTTACCAGTAGGACCAGCAGGTCCAGCTGGTCCTACTGCCCCTGTAGCGCCCCGGGGGCCCGCCGGGCCGGTTTTCCCTGCTACTCCATCTCTACCTGGTGCTCCATCTTCACCTTTTAGCCCTTGAGGCCCTGTATTACCTTGAGCACCAGTGTCTCCTCTTGGTCCTGCTACCCCTGTGTCACCTTTGTCCCCTTTGTCCCCTTTAGGACCTGCTTCACCTGCTGGTCCTGGATCTCCCTTATCACCTGCTAGACCTGGCTTGCCATCTACACCATCTTTACCTGGGTTACCTTGAGGACCTACTGGCCCTGTGTCTCCTTTTTCCCCTCGAGGCCCTTGATCTCCTTGCGCTCCTGTTTCACCCTTTGCTCCTGCTGGTCCTATTGGACCTTGTAGTCCTTGCGCTCCATCTTTACCAGTAGGACCATCTGGCCCTGCTTCACCTTTTTCCCCTGCTGGACCTGTTAAGCCTCTTTCACCTTTTGGTCCTGCTAGATCTGCTGGGCCTTGCTCTCCTCTGTCTCCTTTTTCCCCTTTAAGCCCTGTTGGCCCTTGTATTCCAACTTCTCCTTGTGGTCCTGCTGGACCTATTTCTGCTTTTTTTTCTATCATCTTCTTAAGCTCATATCCTTGATGCGCTGATAAAACTTTTTTTTCATCATGAGCTGAAACGTCTAGTTCGTCTACAACTTCTAGTTTCCCATCCTCTAACGTTTTAATTTTTGTTTCATGGGTTCCTAATTTAGTGCCCTGTTCAGTTATCTTAGCCCCTAAAGTAGTCTTCTCTGTATCTATCTTATCTTCTAAAGCTGTCTTCTGATTTTCTATATCTTTTTTTAGCTCTTCCTTTTGATTTTCTATTTTTTCTGTTAGCTCTTTCTTCTGTTGAGTTAACTTTTTCTCTTGTTTGTCTATTTTTTCACTTTGAATCTTTACCCCCTCTTTCTGAGCGGTTAACTCCTTTTCCTGTTTTTCTATCTTGGTTTCAGATTTATTTACTCTTTCATAAAGTTCTTTCCCCTTATTAGCTGATAAAACTTCACCAACCTCTCCATGAAAATTATCAGCAATATTTATTTTATCTAATTTGTTCTCTTCTAAAACCCTTCCTTGATTAGCAGATAAAGCAGCTGATACAACTCTAGAACTCAAATTATCTATAACATTTGTTTTTGGGCTATTTGCAGCATAAAATGCGTAAGGAACACTAAGTATTTCACTCTTTTTTACAAGAGCTTTTTCATAATTGTTTCTGCCATCCAAATCAATCTCTGATTTGATGTAATAAGAGTTTTTTGACCATTCTAAATCAGATAATTTTGACACAACAAAATTTCCATATTTAATCCCTTCTCCTATATTTAGAGTAGCTAAGCCATTTTTATCTGTTTTAATGTTCCAATGAACTTCAGAATACGCAATACTCTCTCCTTTTTGTTTATCTAGGAGGTATAAAGAAATACGAATACTAACTGTAGATTCTTTTAAGAGTTTATTGTCCTTCCTAATTACTAACTGATAACTCAATTTATTAGGAAAGTTTTTAGAAATAGAATCTATACTCAGAAACAGCAGAAATATAAATGCAAAATAAAGGACGAGTCTTCTTTTCATATGATCTAAAAATATTGACATATAGCTAAATAACTATGGTAACAAAATTACAAAATCCTAACGCTTATACTAACAGTATAGTAGCTATAAATAATAGCAGTTTGAAGTAAAAAAATCAGATTGAGATATATTTGCTAAAAAATAAACGATTTAAGTGAGATAAGGTACTGATAAATCAGTCTTTTATATAAATAAGGTTCAAGACAACTTAAGGGGATTTTTTCTTATCCATTTTAACATACAAAAATACAAATTTTCATTTCGATAATTAAACCTCAATTCACACTCTTTTAGATGATAATAAAACTTGTGCTTATGGACTCCTCTAAACCTGGATAATCGAACTTTACATAGTCCCCAAAAATTCTCAATTCCATTAATGTGATTTGCTCCTTTAGCAAATTCATTTTCACTATGTTTTACTCTATAATGCCTCTTATAACCATAGTTTACCAAGCCGTCATAAGACTTAAACCCATCAGTATAAATTGTACTTTCTTTACTTGCTCTGCTCTCTATAATAGGCATTATTACTGATGATGAGCAGTTTTTTACAATTTGTGTATAAACTTTACCCTCTCTCTTTAACATATCAAATACTGGAACTTTTCCTCCTGATCCTCGTCCCCTTTTTCCCCTAACTCGTTTAGTTCCAAAATAACTCTCATCTAATTCTATCTCCCCTTGATTAAAGGGACTTTCTTCTTCGCATTTTTGAGCAATTAACAAACGTAATTTGTCAAAAATTTTGTTGATAGTATAACGACTTACATTAGTCAATTTACTAACTTTTTTCGCTTCAATATCTAGGCAAAATAACCGCAAAATAGACCTGAATTCTGCCTCAGAAATTCTTGAACGAATTATATACTTGTTTTTCATAGATAACATAAGGGGTTACACGCATGTAAATTTACCTTAAGTTGTCTTGAACCTAAATAATTATTGAGCTCGGATTAGCAAAAGATAGCTTAAAAAGCTTGTTTACTCTATAGTATTGTTGTCGGCTATTTAATTCTAGTGCTTAAATTATTTAAAATTTTTACCCGCTTTTTTTCTAGGACACTATCCTGAAAAGTGTGCAAATAACACATAACATATTTTTTTTGTTTTTATTCATAGTCGAACTCTTTTGTAAAAAATAGTTAAGAATTGATTCAAAATTATTCCTCAATTTCAGTATCAGTTGGGACTATTTTTTTGTAGCCTCACTCAGAGCTAAAAAACCTGAGTTCGATTAATAAACCGAATTAATACGGGCATTACCGACGGTTGGGCATTTAATAGAGGTTTTTTTTAGGCGAAAAGCTGTAAGCGATAAGTCCAGAAATAATATTGTTAGAAAATTAGCAAAACTTCTATGTCTAGAATGTTCTATCTGACAAATGTTTTTAAGCTGATCATTGATGGTTTCTATGATTGATCTCTTTCTGAGTAATAGTTTATCAATCATTGGCATGAGGGCATTTTTCATATTATTTTTAACTGAGGCAATCAATTCTACACCTTTTTCAAAGAGATTTTTTCTTAAATCTTTGCTTATGTACCCTTTGTCTCCAAAGAGTTTTCCAAATATTTTAGTCAAAAAAACGCTCATTTTTTAATGGCGTTCTATCATCTTCATTAGCTCTTGTGATGCAAAAATTTAGTATTTCTCCTCGGTCGTTTGTGACGATATGAAGTTTAAATCCATAAAACCATCCCATCGTTGATTTCCCTACATTAGCAATGCCTTAGAATACCTTATTTCTACTTATTCTTTTATGTTTACAAACACGAATTGGAGTGGAATCTATAAATGAAATTTCAGTACATTTTCCTAAACAGAATGTCTTTAAAAACAAGGTAAGAGGCAATAAATTTTGTTGCATTAATTCCACAAATCTGTTGTATGATACGGTTTTAGGGAATTCTTTAGTCATATGTTTTTGTAAATAATTCAAATAAAAATGCTTGAAATTTCTCATGCTACTGTGTTGAAGAATAATCATTATGGTTATTATTTCGCTAGAGCTCATTCTGCATGGGCGTTTTGATTTATTCCCCAAAAGGGCTTTATCAATAACTTGAGAATATTTTTTACAGAATTCATCAACTAAACAAAATATTTCTGTGATTTTGGAGCAAGTTATCATACCTGTTTTTTTAGAATTAAAACGTTGAATTTTAGAGCGTTAAATTAATCTAATTCCATTGTTTTTATTGACTATTTCACACCTAATTATTAATCGAACTCAGGTTTGGAAATCAGGAAAATTATTTACACGACCAACTTGATTGAAACCCTCAATGGAAAAATCAGGAAGTATACCAAAAACAAATTGTCATTCCCAACAGATGATGCTGTTATGAAATCTACTTTTTAGCTCTGAGGAAGGCTACAAAAAAATGGTCCAACCCCATGCCAAATTGGGGAATAATCCTGAATCAATTTTTAACTATTTTTGACGAAAGAGTTCGACTATGAATAAAAACAAAAAAATATGTCATTTTTTATTTACACACTTTAAGGGATAGTGTCAAAATATCTTATGCCGTTTGTCTTTTCATTTGGAAAATTCTTCAATTGAGGCAGAGGTATCTCCGTTAGAGCTATGAAATATTCTATTTCCACATACACTCTGTATTTTATTAGAGCTTCTTCGGAAGAATATTTTCTTAGTTTTTTGGTCTTTAATCTGTAGCGACCATCTATAGGGGAGATAGCGTTAAAGGCTGTTAAATCCATTAGAATACAGGTAATGGTTAAACACCGAAAAATGACAAAATTAAAAAAAAATATATCTCCAAGGTGATTTAACGTTATTTTTTGAGTTTCTTCTCTGTAGTGTTGTATAAATATTAATACCTTAGCTCCCTTGTTTCAAATCCCTACATACCATTGTAAAAGCTGATGAATAATCATAAAAGATGTAACTTATTAGAAGCATTTATTCCTTTAATAGTACTTATAGGTTCTCTATTTTACAATATCGTAGCTTATGATGGTGATATCTCTGGAGGGGCAAGTCAACTTTCACTACTCATGGCTACAGCTGTGGGGGTAGCTATAGGATTCAGACATGAGATAAGTTTGGATAAGATAATTTCAGATATAGAAAAAAGTATATCCTCTGTCTCTAGTACCATCATAATTTTATTTATCATAGGTTCTCTTTCTGCAACTTGGATGATAAGTGGAATAGTTCCTACTATGATTTATTACGGTCTAAAGATTATAAACACCCAATTGTTTTTGGTGACCTCTGTCATTATGTGTTCATTGGTATCGGTATTCGTAGGGAGTTCATGGACTACTGTTTCCACTATTGGGTTGGCTATGTTAGGAATAGGGAAAGTCCTAAATTTCCCAGAAGAAATAACCGCTGGAGCTATAGTATCTGGAGCTTATTTTGGCGATAAGATGTCTCCCTTTTCAGAGACTACAAATTTAGCTTCTGCTGTAACTAAGACAGACCTATTTTCTCATATAAGATATATGATGTATACATCTGTTCCCTCTATTGCGATTACTATTGTATTATTTTTGATAATCGGATATTGTTATGGTGATTACGTACCTGCAAATACACAAGACTTTATAGAGGCTTTAGATAGTGCATTTAACATATCGCCCATGTTACTCATAATACCTTTAATAATTTTGATTTTTTTAGTAAAAAAAGAGCACGCTATAAAAGCCTTATTTATAGGGATGATATTAGGGGTAATAGCTATGATTGTATTTCAAAGTGATGTAATAGAAAAAATTTCAGGTAAAAATATATTGACATTTGCTGATTACTATACAATTATAATAAATGTGATAACTAGCGAAACTGTTATAAATACCAATAATGAAGTATTAAACGAATTGCTTTCAACTAGCGGAATGAAGGGGATGTTAAATACAGTATGGTTAATAATAATGGCCATGTCATTTGGAGGAATGATGGAGAGCATAGGAGCATTGGATGCCATAACTAATGCTATCTTAAGAAGAATTAAAAATACTCCATCTCTTTTTGCAGCTACGACGGGGACTTGTCTTTTTTTAAATACCACAGTGTCAGATCAGTATTTATCTATATTGATATCTGGCAAGATGTATAACAATTCTTTCAGAGAAAGAGGATTAGCCCCTCAAAATTTGAGTCGTACCATAGAAGACAGTGCTACGGTTACCTCTCCACTCATCCCTTGGAATACTTGTGGAGTAACTCAGTCTTCTGTATTAGGAGTGAGCGCTATGGATTATCTGCCATATGCTTTTTTTAATTATATGAGTCCTATTCTAACATTGATATTTGGCTTTTTAGGGATCAAAATAAAAAGGATAAAAAATAAAATCTCTTCTACTAAGGGGTAATAGTATAACCATTTAATACAATTTTCATGTCATTATCAATACAAAATGATTTTATAAAAGTCACTACTAATTCATTGAGAAAGATGAAAGATGCTAAACAGAAAATATCTATGCTCACAGCCTATGATTACTCCATGGCAAAAATAGTAGATAGAGCAGGTGTGGATGTAATTTTAGTGGGTGATTCGGCATCTAATGTGATGGCTGGGCACGAAACTACATTGCCTATTACACTAGATCAGATGATATATCACGCTTGCTCTGTGGTGAGAGCCTGTAAAAGAGCCTTAATAGTGGTGGATTTACCTTTTGGATCTTATCAAGGAAATTCCAAAGAAGCCCTTAATTCAGCTATAAGAATTATGAAAGAGACAGGGGCACATTCCATAAAATTAGAAGGAGGTAAAGACATCTTAGAATCTGTAAATAGAATAGTAACCGCAGGGATTCCTGTGATGGGACACCTAGGTTTAACTCCTCAATCTATATATAAATTCGGAACATATAAAGTGAGGGCAAAAGAATTAGAGGAAGCTAAACAGCTCATAGAAGATGCTAAAGAACTCGAGAAAGTTGGATGTTTTGCAATAGTTTTAGAAAAAATTCCATCGGAACTGGCAAAAAAAGTAGCCGAGCAAATCAGTATTCCTGTAATAGGCATAGGAGCAGGCAAACACGTAGATGGTCAGGTTTTGGTAATCCACGATATGTTAGGAATAAACAATAAGTTCAATCCAAGATTTTTAAAAAAATACCTATCTCTATACGAAGAGATGAGCAATGCAATATCCACTTATGTAACAGAGGTAAAAGAAGGTGTTTTCCCAAGTGAAGAAGAATCTTACTGAACAATATTATCATTTTAGCCAATACTATCCCTTAAAGTGCGCAAATAAGGGATAGCATATTTTTTGTTAGTAATAATTGGGCTCTATTTCCAAAAATAATTAAAAACCTGAGTTCGATTAATAATTACTTAGGGTAGAGATGTGTCTGATATATTTTAAAAATTCATCTTTTAAAAAATCTTCTTTTTTCGTTTTCTGTATAAAGTTTTAACCCAGATTATTCATAGTTATATTAAAATAGATTAGACGTGATATTTTTTTTCTTAACTTTTTTGTTAATCGAAAATAATCCTTCTTCTTTGTCGTTTTTCTTGCACCATTTTTTAGCACGACAATGATCTTTTTTAGTGTTTTTACATGTTTTTTTAACGACAGAACGTAACTATCCCAAGGTTGTTCATTTCACAAATAAACAACCGCTACTGGGTAATAATTTCCCGAAATAAACCCTTGTAAACAAAAGATTTAGATAATTGGTAATAGATTCACCTTTTGGTAATTTTAATCGTTACTCCTACCTTCAAAAGATAAGTTCTAATTGAACTGATTAACCATTTTTTAGCTACTTCAAATCTTGTTTTCTTTATCTTTTGTTTGAGTAATAAAAACATTTCATAGGCAAGACTACTTATTATAAGTCAAAAAAAATTAGCAAAAAAAACTATGATTTGACAAACGATCAGAAAAACACATATTTTTAACTTCTTTAACCCGCATTATTCATAGTCATACTAAAATAGATTAGACGTGATATTTTTTCCTTAACTTTTTTACTAATCGAAGAGAACTCATCTTCTTTGTCGTTTTTTTGCACCTTTTTTTAGGATGACAATGCTCTTTTTTAGTGTTTTTACATGGTTTTTTAACGACAAGGCGTAACTATCCCAAGGTTGTTCATTTCACAAATAAACAACCGTTACNGGGTAATAATTTCCCGAAATAAACCCTTGTAAACAAAAGATTTAGATAGCTGATAATAGATTCGCCTTTTGGTAATTTTAATCGTTGCTCCTACCTTGAGAAGATAGGTTCTAATCGAACTGATTAACCATTTTTTTGCTACTTCAAATCTTGTTTTCTTTATCTTCTGTTTCAGTAATAAAAACATTTCATAGGCAAGACTACTCATCATAAGTCGAAAAAAATTAGCAAGAAAACTATGATTTGACAAACGATCAGAAAAACACATATTTTTAACTTCTTTTATTCTATTTTCACTTGAATCACCTCTTTTCACATAAAAGTCAAAGTAAATTTCTCTAGCATCCTTTTGGGGAAGATTACTANAAAAATGCCTTATGTTCATCCCTAATCCTGTACTCTCAACTTTAGAATATCACTGTTGAGGCTTGTGCCAACTCTTGGCTTTGTACGTAAAACTCATAAAATGTTGGTGCTTCTCTCCCTGATCTAAATACATTTTTTTTACAGCATTTTTTGACCAAGATACCTTTCTTTTTAAAACTTCATTGCTCGCTATGCCTGTCACATATAGTAAATCAAAATCATCTACTAATTGGTAAAAAGGAGCGCAACTAAAGCCGCTATCACTTCTAATAATTATTTCCATCTCTGGGTGACTCTCACGTATTTTGATAATTATTCGCTTTAAAATACTCACATACCATTTATTAGAATGACTATTTCCTGGGCGGAGTACAGGAAGGATAATCTGTTCTGTATTTCCATCATGAAAAAATAGTTCATTGTACATGAATTGACCATAATAACCGTTAAACATTGACAATTGTTGACTGCCATGAGTTGGATCATCAGTTGAATCTACGTCAATAACTATTCTCTTGCGATCAGATAAACTTNAAACATATTTGTATAACCACGCATNACAAAACTTAAAAACAGCTTGTTTGTNNAAGCTATTCTCAAATCTTGATATAGTGGGTTGAGAGGNCCAAATTACCNTGAAGAACATCTTNGAATAAAAGGATCATTCTGTAAATGATTAACATCATTGGCGTCTTGATAGCCTAACATGATCATATAAACCCTTTGCTTTAACTGATACCTTCTGCTATAAGTAATAAATCTAGAGTCTCGAGTATCAAGTAAAAACTTACTGTAATAATGAATCAATCTATGATCTGGTTCTAGTTTTTCAAGCATGATTAAAGATCCATCAGAACTAATTTCTGATGATGAAAAAGTTAATTCAACAGAAGTCTTCCCTCTATAAAATAATGTGTTTTTATTCCTCATTTTTGGGCCTTATATAAAGTCGTTGTTTTTTAGTTAACCCTACTAAAATTAACACTTTATACCCAATATTGAAATATAACCATGAATAATCCAGGTTAAGTAAGGGTAATCAAAAAGAAGTTGTAATCACAGCGGATATGATGTGGAATCCCAAAGTATTAGTTTTAGATGAACCGTTTGCTAATCTAGATCCTATTAACCTGAGTTTGATTAATAAAATCACTTGAATACTTTAAATTTATTGGGGTTTAAGAGGTTACTAACGTAGTTATTGGAATCCTTTTGTATACTTATGAGACGAATTAATGACATTTTGACACTTGTTTGCACAAAAACATTCAATTTATCACAAATATGAGTCTCTTTAATCCTAGTTAATTCAAGACTTTAAAGCGTTTTTAGCAAACAAATTATTAATCGAACTCAGGTTATTAGGGATAAAAATCTGGAGTGACTTTAGGTAGAAGCATAATTAGTCTGTAGTTCTAAATTTAGGATGCTGTGGCTGGTTTTCTTAGCCATCACTGAGCAGTAAATATGCTAGCTATATCTAGAGCTACATTTTACTTTCCTTTTAAAAGGGAGTTCCTTTTTATGCTACCTTTTTTCGAAGATTATGTGCAAAAGTATGTAATTCAACAAAAAAAAGCTGTCTCGGTTTTGAGACAGCTTCGACAAGGTTTTAAATAAGATTAAAAGGTTAAATTACTTGTTACCAATACCATTCTCTATCATTATCAGCACAACCAGCACAATCATCGTAATTACTAGAACTAAACTTATTCTTAAATATCAACTTATAGAACTTTTGGTTTTTTCCATTCTGAGCTACTACTTTAAAGATTATACCATTATCTATATGAGGCACTGGATTATATACCACAAATCCTCTATTATACGGATTTTTTGGACAGATTGATAGTCCATACAAAACATCGCAATTGGTTCCTATAAGGCCTTCAATACTAAAAAACGCCCCATCAGGGAGCGCAGCTCCATCAGCTATAAACACACAATCTGGCATTGTAAACTTTGGTTTTTCTCCAGTGTTCCCATCAGAATAATCAAGGGCGACATCCGCAATATCAAATGAGTTCTCAGGTTTACTGATAGTAGTCTTGGAGGAATCATAAGATGTATCTGCGTATCCACCAGTCAAAGTCCCTCCCTCAAAATGCATTTCTATAGCTTTTTCTTCTGAACTTCCATCATTTTCACCACTTACTGTTTTAGTAAGCAAAGGAGTAACAACTTTAGAAGTTTTACTTAAATTTTCACACGGTCCATGACCTGTTATGGCATTTTCACACACATAACTATTATTAGCAATAAAAATTTTCCCTAGCCTTTTACTTCTATATGGGTAATCTCTAGTAAAAGAAAGGTTGGTAATTGCTTTGCCTTGTTTTGTACTAGTAGGAAAAAGATCACAGTTAGATGATGCTGATGCTTGTGCATTTGCAGCGTACTTAAAATGAATAGAATACTCCTTTTCAATATCCTTAGTTCCTATTTTCTTAGGAAGTTTTTTTACTATACCTGCACTCATTTTTTCATGAGCAAACTCATTTGCTTCTATACTGATAGGTATATCCAAAGTAGTAGGACTAGTGCCTGGAGCACTAGTACAAGTAATTGTAGTAGTAAGGATACCAGGTTCATCTAAGTTTAACAATGTATTATATGGCATGTTTACTACATAAACACTATCTCCTTCAATAGTAATGGTTGAGTTAAGCGCTATTTGCTCTTCAGTATATGCTGATATTTCTCTCTGAGGAGTCTTTCTAATGAATAAGCTTTTAAAAAAGTCATTAACGTCTTCTTTGCCTTCAACAGTAACCTTGTTCTTATCTGTTAAGAAAGCTATACTTAGAGTCTCCGTTACTTTATTTTCATCATTCTCTTTTGGATTCTCTTTTGTACAAGAGAAAAGAATAAGACCTGATATTAGCATTGCTAACAAATTTCTAAACATTTTTTTTAGATTTAAAATTCAACAATAATTGAGATACTCGTCCGCTACATGAGTAGGCAGCTAAATTAATGTTATTTTTTAACCTGGATTATTCATAGTCATATTAAAATAGATTAGACGTGGTATTTTTTCCTTAACTTTTTTACTAATCGAACAGAATCCTTCTTCTTTGTCGTTTTTCTTGCACCATTTTTTAGCACGACAATGATCTTTTTTAGTGTTTTTACATGTTTTTTTAACGACAGAACGTAACTATCCCAAGGTTGTTCATTTCACAAATAAACAACCGCTACTGGGTAATAATTTCCCGAAATAAACCCTTGTAAACAAAAGATCTAGATAGCTGGTAATAGATTTGCTTTTTGGTAATTTTAATCGTTGCTCCTACCTTGAGAAGATATGTTCTAATTGAACTGATTAACCATTTTTTAGATACTTCAAAACTTGTTTTCTTTATTTTCTGTTTCAGTAATAAAAACATTTCATAACCTGAGATCAATTAATAAAGACACTTGAATCCTTTGATTTTATTCGAATTTAACCCGCATTATTCATAGTCATACTAAAATAGATTAGACGTGATATTTTTTCCTTAACTTTTTTACTAATCGAAGAGAACTCATCTTCTTTGTCGTTTTTTTGCACCTTTTTTTAGGATGACAATGCTCTTTTTTAGTGTTTTTACATGGTTTTTTAACGACAAGGCGTAACTATCCCCAAGGTTGTTCATTTCACAAATAAACAACCGTTACTGGGGTAATAATTTCCCGAAATAAACCCTTGTANNAAAAGATTTAGATAGCTGATAATAGATTCGCCTTTTGGTAATTTTAATCGTTGCTCCTACCTTGAGAAGATAGGTTCTAATCGAACTGATTAACCATTTTTTTGCTACTTCAAATCTTGTTTTCTTTATCTTCTGTTTCAGTAATAAAAACATTTCATAGGCAAGACTACTCATCATAAGTCGAAAAAAATTAGCAAGAAAACTATGATTTGACAAACGATCAGAAAAACACATATTTTTAACTTCTTTTATTCTATTTTCACTTGAATCACCTCTTTTCACATAAAAGTCAAAGTAAATTTCTCTAGCATCCTTTTGGGGAAGATTACTAGAAAAATGCCTTATGTTCATCCCTAATCCTGTACTCTCAACTTTAGAATAGCACTGTTGAGGCTTGTGCCAACTCTTGGCTTTGTACGTAAAACTCATAAAATGTTGGTGCTTCTCTCCCTGATCTAAATACATTTTTTTTACAGCATTTTTTGACCAAGATACCTTTCTTTTTAAAACTTCATTGCTCGCTATGCCTGTCACATATAGTAAATCAAAATCATCTACTAATTGGTAAAAAGGAGCGCAACTAAAGCCGCTATCACTTCTAATAATTATTTCCATCTCTGGGTGACTCTCACGTATTTTGATAATTATTCGCTTTAAAATACTCACATACCATTTATTAGAATGACTATTTCCTGGGCGGAGTACAGGAAGGATAATCTGTCCTGTTTTTCCATCATGAAAAAATAGTTCATTGTACATGAATTGACTATAATAACCGTTAAACATTGACAATTGTTGACTGCCATGAGTTGGATCATCAGTTGAATCTACGTCAATAACTATTCTCTTACGATCAGATAAACTTGAAACATATTTGTATAACCACGCATCACAAAACTTAAAAACAGCTTGTTTGTCAAAGCTATTCTCAAATCTTGATATAGTAGGTTGAGAAGCCAAATCACCTTGAAGAACATCTTTGAATAAAAGGATCGTTATGTAAATGATTAACATCATNGGCGTCTTCATAGCCTAACATGATCATATAAACCCTTTGTTTTAACTGTTGCTTTCTGGTATAAGTAATAAATCTAGAGTCTCGAGTATCAGGCAAAAGTTTACTGTAATAATGAATCAATCTATGATCTCTTTCTAGTTTTTCAAGCATGATTAAAGATCCATCAGAGCTAATTTCTGATGATGAAAAAGTTAACTCAACAGAAGTTTTCCCTCTATAAAATAATGTGTTTTTATTCCTCATTTTTGGGCTATATTAAAGTATGTTTCTTTGGACTTTAATGCCTTAAAATTAACACTTTATGCGCAATATTTAAAGGGTAACTATGAATAATCTGGGTTAAGTAAATACCCCTTACCTTTAGTTTTGGGGTCTTTTATGCTTATGAGGCGATTTAACTCAGATTATTCATGGATATATTTCAATTTTATAGGGTATTTAATAGCGATGGACAGAGCTGATATAGAATCTTTTTTAGTTCAATTTGAAGAATTATCTTAATGGGGAAGTTCTAGGTAGAAAAAAATATTTGAGAGATTTAAGTAAAGGTAATCAAAAGGAAGTTGGAATCACAGCGGATATGATGTGGAATCCCAAAGTATTAGTTTTAGATGAACCGTTTGCTAATCTAGATCCTATTAGGGATAAAAATCTGGAGCAACTTTAGGTAGAGGTACAATTAGTCTGTAGTTCTAAACTTAGGATGCTGTGGCTGGTTTTCTTAGCCATCACTGAGCCAGTAAATATGCTAGCTATATCTAGAGCTACAACAATTATCAAAGAAGAGATAAAATAGATTTTGTGGCCATCTCTCGGAATAAAAAAATGGATCACCAAATTTTGGTAATCCACCTTAATACAGTAGCGGGAGTAGGATTCGAACCTACGACCTTTGGGTTATGAGCCCAACGAGCTACCTCTGCTCCATCCCGCGATAACTTCTGTGCAAAGATAATACATTTTTTTACAAAAAAAGAAAATAATAAACTTATAAGTTACTTTTGTGGGCGTATTTCACATTTTAAAAAAGTAACCATGAAAAAATATCTTTTTTTGACATACCTCTTGTTATCAGGCATAATGGTTTTTGCCGATGAAAAGGAAAGCAAATTCCAAAGAGCTAACTCATTATATGATGAAAAAAAATACACGGAAGCTATAAAAATATATGAATCAATATTAGATGAAGACTTTATATCTGATGCTATATATTTCAATATGGGGAATAGTTATTATAAATTGGGAAACATAGGTAAGGCTATATTGTACTATGAAAGAGCTATAAAATTAAATAGAGATGATTCGGATATCCTATTCAATTTGAAATTATCAAAAAATAAGACCGTAGATAATATAGAAGAATTGCCGATACCTATCACTTCTAAATTATGGGATAGTCTCACGAGTGTGATGCAATATGAAGAGTGGGGATACATATCGGTAATATCTAGTTTTTTATTTGCTGTGCTTTTTTCTTTATTCTATCTAAGAAGTGAACCTAATATAAAAAAAACTGCTTTTATAATATCTATAATGAGTTTAGTTGTTATGGTATTGTCTGTTGCTATTAGTGATTATATAAAGAATAACATGCTTCTAAAAAAACAAGCTATAGTAATGGTGAATAACACTTATATAAAAGGAGCTCCTAGTTCACATGCTAAAGATGTTTTTATGTTACACGAAGGGGCTAAAGTATGTGTGTTGGATGAGATAATAGATTGGAAAAAAATCGAGTTACCAGATGGTAAAACAGGGTGGGCAACATCTAAAGACCTAGAAGATATTTAGAGTGTAAAGAGTGTGAAATTTTAATCCAGATTATTCATTGTTATATTTCAATTTGAACATAAAGTGTTATTTTTAAAGGGTTTCAACCAAAAATAACCATTTTAGATATTCCCCAAAAATGAGGAATAAAAATATACCATTTATAACTCTGAGTTCATCAATGACTATTTATAAATACTGGATAAAGCGATAGATTCTATCTGAAAAATTGATACGACTATGAATAATCCAGGTTAAATCATGTAAAAAAAAAATTGTATACTTGCAAGCTTAAAATTTTCATGTTTCTATACCCGCATCGGCGCATTTCGCATTCAAACATAAGTAGATAACTGGACGGCAAAAATTGTCTAATCTAAAATCCAAAGTTCTATGAAAAGAAATATTTTTTTTATATCATTTTGTTTACTCACAGTAGTTAGCGAATCATTATTCTCTAAGACTTTTCCCGATAGATTGAGTTATCAAATTCTAGTAAGAGATGATAAAGGTAATGTATTGAGGGATAGTTTTATCAAAATACGAATATCATTATTTATTAATGACGCTTCCCTTGGCGAGAAGACTGTATATAGCGAAATCCATAGAGTTAGGACTAGTAGTGACGGCGTAGCGTCTTTAAAGATAGGCGATGGAGATAGAACTCAAGATTATAACGCTCTCAAATTAACAGATTTAGATTGGGAAGTTCCTCATATGATTAAAACAGAATTAGATCTGAATAATAATGGACAATACGATATAAAGAAAAGTGGTGATTTGCTTAGTGTTCCATATGCTATATATGCTAATACTGCTAGAAAAATTATTGTTGTAAATAATCTAAGTTCTCATAGTAGTGCCATTCCTCTATCAGCTAATCAGGGCAGAATATTGTCTGAAAGGATACAAACTAAGATCCATAAGAATAAGATAGTAAATAATTTAAATAGCACTGATGCTACAGAGGTATTATCGGCAGCGCAAGGGAAGAAACTTAAGGTAGAAATAGACAATAAGTTAGATTCCAGTTTCAAAGTAGATGTGTTAGATGAATTAACGTCTACTGATGCGAGTAAAGCCTTATCAGCGAACCAGGGCAGAATATTGTCTGAAAGGATACAAACTAAGATTGATAAGAGTAAGATAGTAAATAATTTAAATAGCACTGATGCTACAGAGGTATTGTCGGCAGCACAAGGCAAAGTTCTTAAGGCAGAAATAGGTACTAAATTAAATATATCTGATATAGCAGATAATTTAACCACTAATAATGCCACTAGGGCCTTATCAGCAAATCAAGGGAAAGTTCTTAAGGCAGAAATAGGCACTAAATTAAATAGATCTGATGTGGTAAATAATTTAACCACTAATGATGCCACTAAGGCCTTATCAGCGGCACAGGGCAAAGTTCTTAAGTTAGAAATAGATACTAAATTAAATATATCTGATATAGCAGATAATTTAACCACTAATAATCCTAATAAGGCTTTATCAGCAGCACAAGGCAAAGTATTGTCAGATGGATTAAAAAACAAGATTGATAAGAGTAAGATAATAAATAATTTAAATAGCACTGATGTTACAGAGGTATTATCAGCAGCACAAGGCAAAGTTCTTAAGACAGAAATAGGCACTAAATTAAATATATCTGATGTAGTAAATAATTTAACCACTAATGATGCCACTAAGGCCTTATCAGCGGCACAAGGCAAAGTTCTTAAGACAGAACTAGGTACTAAATTAAATATATCTGATGTAGTAAATAATTTAACCACTAATGATGCCACTAAGGCCTTATCAGCGGCACAAGGCAAAGTTCTTAAGACAGAACTAGGTACTAAATTAAATATATTTGATATAGTAGATGATTTAGTTACTAATGATCCTGCTAAGGCCTTATCAGCAGCTCAGGGGAAGAAATTAGACGAAAAGATAAATAAAAACAAGATTCTTATAAAAGACCCAAGAGACAATATTATAACTAAATGGTCAGGAAAGGGCAGTAATGGAACTAGTGGAGGTACTGCTGGTACTGCTGCTTATACTGGTAGAGAAAATGTTTTTTTAGGTATAAGCTCTGGTAATGCCATAACCACTGGCTATCAGAATACGGCTTTTGGCTTTGAAAGTTTGAGAGATAATACTATAGGTTATAGAAATACTTCCATTGGCGCATATTCTCTCGCTTTTAACACTAGAGGTTACAGGAATACTTCTATTGGATATGCTTCTTTATACAACTTAGCAGATGGAGGAAAAAATATAGGAATAGGCTCACATCCTTTATATGAAATGACTACAGGGAATAAAAATATAGCTGTAGGGACATCTGCTTTATTTAATGTGACTACAGGTAATAGTAATATAGTTATAGGAAATGATGCTGGTTTTTATATTGCTAACGGATCAACAGTTCTCACTGAATCAACTAATTCTATTTTCATAGGAGATAATGTTAAAGCGCTAGCAGATAACAGTCTTAATGAGATAGTTATAGGTGATGACGCTACAGGAAAAGGAAATAATACGGTAGTCATAGGTAAGGAAGGTAGTATTACATCTACTCATTTAGGAGGTATATTGCACAGTGCAGGTTTTAACAAAAGAAGTAAAATGATGATAGGGTTTACTTATAATGTAGGTGATGTAGTTCTTTACGATTGGGTTTTTTATAAGAGAACTGGATCTTCTGTTACTATCACTAAAACCACCCCTAACCCACCTTCTGATCCTAATTGGGAAGATATTAGTTCTTATAACCTGCTAAAAGTAGGGACTAATAATCTCATAACTAAATGGTCAGGAAAGGGCAGTAATGGAACTAGTGGAGGTGTTGCTGGTGCTGTTTCCGGCACTGGTGAAAAAAATAGTTTTTTAGGTATAAAATCTGGTAATGCCATAACCACTGGCTATCAGAATACGGCTTTTGGCTTTGAAAGTTTGAGAGATAATACTATAGGTTATAGGAATACTTCTATTGGTGCATATTCTCTCGCTTTTAACACTAGTGGTGATCTGAATACTTCAATTGGATACGCTTCTTTATACCGATTAGTAGACGGAGAAAAAAACGTAGGAATAGGCTCACATCCTTTATATGAAATAACTAGAGGGAGTAAAAATATAGCTATAGGGTCATTTACTTTACATAAAATAACTACAGGGAGTGAAAACACAGCTATAGGAGCAAATGCTTTATATGGTGTAACTACAGGGAGTAAAAATATAGCTATAGGAAGTGACGCTGGTTTTTATATTGCTAATGGATCAACAGCTCTCCAGGCGTCAAATAATTCTATTTTTATAGGAGATAATGCTAAAGCGCTAGCAAATAACAGCCTTAATGAGATAGTTATAGGTAATGACGCTACAGGAAAAGGAAATAATACGGTAGTCATAGGTAAGGAAAATAGTATTATATCTACTCATTTAGGAGGTATATTGCACAGTGCAGGTTTTAACAAAAGAAGTAAAATGAGCGGGTTTACTTATAATGTAGGTGATGTAGTTCTTTACGATTGGGTTTTTTATAAGAGAACTGGATCTGCTATCACTATCACTAGCACCACGCCTACCCCACCTTCTGATCCTAATTGGGAAGATATTAGTTCTGATAACCTGCGAAAAGTAGGGACTAATAATCTCATAACTAAATGGTCAGGAAAGGGCAGTAATGGAACTAATGGAGGTACTCCTGGTACTATTACTGGGACTGGTGCTGTTACCGGTACTGGTAAAGAAAATAGTTTTTTAGGTATAAGCTCTGGTAATGCCATAACCTCTGGCGATTTTAATACGGCTTTTGGTTTTGAAAGTTTGAGAAATAATACTGCAGGTCATAGGAATACTTCTATTGGCGCATATTCTCTAGCTGATAACACTATAGGTGATAGGAATACTTCAATTGGATACTCTTCTTTATACAAATTAGCAGATGGAGGAAAAAATGTAGCAATAGGCTCACATCCTTTATATGAAATGACTACGGGGAATAATAATGTAGCTATAGGTCCATATGCTTTATATGAAATAACTACAGGTGATGATAATATAGCTATAGGAAGTGAAGCTGGTTATTATATTGATAACGGAGTAACACCTCTCCAGATATCAAATAAATCTACTTTCATAGGAAATGGTGTTAGAGCTAAAGCAAATAACAGCGTTAACGAAATAGTTATAGGGGCTGGTGCGATAGGAAAAGGGGATAATACTGTAACCATCGGTAATAATAGGATTACTCAAACACACTTAAAAGGAGCAGTTTTTGCAAATACTACACTAATCTCTTCTGATAAACGTCTCAAGAGCATAATAGGCATTTCAGATAAAGAATCAGACCTTAAAAAACTTTTAGATATAGAAATCACGGATTACAGTATGAGAGATACTAATAAACTAGGTAATCAGCATTTTAAGAAGGTAATAGCTCAGCAGATAGAAGGTATAGTTCCAAATATTGTACAAAAGAATAGTGGTGTTATTCCTAGCGTCTATGAATTTTCGAAATCGGTAAAAACTATTGATAATATGACATCAATTACTACAAAGAAATCTCACGGTTTTTCTAAGGGGGACATGGTAAGATTAGTTTTGGATGATGATCAAGATACTTCCGTTGAAGTAAAAGAGATAAAAAGCGATAATACTTTTGTGGTAGATTTAGGAGGTCATTCATCTTTAAATAAAGTATTTGTATATGGTAAGGAGGTAGATGATTTACGATCAGTAGATTACGATGGTCTCACTACATTGAATATCTCAGCCACACAAGCTGTTTACGATCGTATGGTAGAACTAGAAAAAGAGAATGATATTCTTAAGAGGGATAATAGTACTATTAAAGAGGAGCTTTCTACTACTAAAGAAAAAGTGGATGTTTTAATCAAAGCATTAAGTAAATCAGATATTCTCTCTGATGAAGATATTAAGGGTTTGATAGACAATATTTAGTAAAATCCATTTAGGCGGTTTGTTGTCAAACGCTCTGAATATGGTATTGTAGAAATAGGCTTAGAATTTTATATCGTAAGTTAGGCTCCGTATAATGAAAAAAAACATTAAAACTCGGTAGTAGGGGAGAGGTAGAATAAAACTTGATCTTACCTAAGATTATTCCTTAAAGTTTGTAAATGAAGTTGTCTCAAAACCGAGGCAGCTTTTTTTTGGGGTTTATCCATAGTCGAACTCTTTTGTCAAAAATAATTAAAAATTGATTCAGGATTATTTCCCAATTCAGTGTAGGCGTAGACCATTTTTTTTGTAGCCTCCCCAAGAGCTAAAAAAGTAGATTTTATAACAGCATCATCAGTTGGGAATGATAATTTGTTTTTGGTATGCTTTCTGATTTTCCCATTGATATTTTCAATCAAATTTGTGGTGTAAATAATTTTCCTTTAAAAGGAAAGTAAAATCTAGTGCTAAAGATCAAAAATTAAAAAAACTACCTTATTTCATTAATGAGACAGCTGCCTTTATATCTTTCACAGAGACCGACGCTAGTCAACTACTAAAATAGAAAATATTAGGATAAATTATATAAGGTTTATTTCTTACCCTTGTTTTTCTCCATTTCCTTGGAGATGTTTTCTATTCTGGTCTGCCATTTAGATTTTTTTAGAGGTTTCTTTTTATTTTCTTGCATTTTGGCATGTATAGCCTCTTCATCTATAAAAAATTTCTTTATTACAAAAATCTGTAATATGCTAATTACATTGGCAGTCAGATAGTAATAACTCAATCCAGAAGCATAATTGTTGAAAAATAAAATCATCATAAAAGGCATTACATATATCATAACTTTCATATTAGGCATGCCCGGTTGTGTAGGTTGCCCCATGCCTGCTGTACCAGACAGTTTAGTATATAAAAGAGTAGATATAGCCATTAGTATGGCAAACAGACTTATATGATCTCCATACAGAGGAATATAAAAACCAAAATCGAATATGCTGTCGTAAGAAGCTAAATCAGTTGCCCATAAAAAGGATTCGTGTCTGAGCTCAAAGGCTACCGGAAAAAACCTGAACATAGCAAATAATATAGGAATCTGTAATAACATGGGAAGACACCCAGCCATAGGATTCACACCTGCCTTGCGATATAAATTCATGGTTTCCTGTTGCCTTTTCATAGGATCTGCATCTTTGAATTTTCTATTTAATTCATCGATCTCTGGCCTGATGACACGCATCTTAGAACTAGATAAAAAGTTCTTATAACTAATAGGTGAGAGTAATAACTTGACTATTATAGTGAGAAACAAAATAGATAACCCAACACTAAAGCCCATATTTTTGAAAAATAGAAATACGGGATAGATCAACAAGCTATTTACCCAACCAAAAATTCCCCATCCAAGAGGTACTAACTCCCCTAAATGAGTATCGTATTTTTCTAAAACTTCTATTTTATTTGGCCCGAAATACCATTTCAATGATTTATTTATTTCACCATTTTCAGATGGCTTTATAGGCATTTGTGCAGAAAAGAGTTTGGTGTGTTTTAGATCGTCTTCTAATACCTCTGATTTCAGAGATGCCCTCTCAAATTTTTCATCATCTAAGAGTAAAACAGTACTGAAGAAATGTTGCTTAAAGGCTATCCAATTCACTTGGTTTTCTTTTATCTCATCTACACCTCTTGTGGATAGATAATCTATTTGATCATCCTCTTTTTTGTAATACATCTCTGTATGATCATTTTCATAGACTTTATCTTTTTCATGTACGATGGCCTTCATTTTCCAATCTAACTCTATTTCTTTTTGAGGCATTAATACTCTGCCTAGTCCTTTTGATTTGACACTTAAATCTATCGTATAATCATCGGGCTTTATATTGTATACATATTCTATGTATTCGGTTTCAGAGATATGAGATTTCATAAAAAGAGTGTTTTTCTTTAACTCTGGTTCGAAATACATATTCGAGGTTTTTATAATCTCGTTGTCCTTGTCAACAAGGGATATATCAAAATGGCTACTATTGTCTTTTATGAGAAATAGGGGAGTCTTATCGAAAGTGCTGTACTCTTTCATCCTAACTTCAACTATTTGACCTCCTTTGTTACTGACTTTTATCTCTAACAATTCGTTTTCTATAGTCGAAATAACTTCTTTTTTTTCTACTCTGCTATGCTCTTTTTTATTTGTCTGATCTGCAGAATCCCAAGAAACTCCCTTTTGTATTATTTTATTTTCTTGGGTAGAAGAGATGTTTGCTTGAGGTTGAGAGGTCTGTTCTACAGGTGGTTGATTATATATAAACCAAGCCATTATCAGCCCTATCAGTATAAATCCTATTAATGAATTGATATCTGTTTTTTGTTGTTGCATCTTTATAATTAGTTCGATGAATATTTTAAACAAGCCTCTACAAAGGATAAAAACAATTTGTGAGGTGTAGTAACTGTACTCTTGTATTCTGGGTGAAACTGTACGCCTATAAACCAAGGGTGTTGAGCCAACTCTATTATCTCCACTAGATTTGTATTTGGATTGACACCAGAGATTACCATGCCATTTTTAGTAAAATCATCTATATAAGAACTGTTGAATTCGTATCTGTGTCTATGTCTCTCTGATATTATATCACTTTTATATATTTCCATGGCTTTGGTGTTTTCTAAGATTTTGCAATCCCATGCCCCTAATCTCATGGTCCCCCCTTTGTTTTTTATGTTTTTCTGCCCTTCCATGAGGTTTACCACTGGATGCGGGGTGTCACTCATCATCTCTATAGAGTGAGCATCTTTGAGTTTTAAGACATTTCTAGCAAATTCTATCAAACATATTTGCATTCCTAAGCATATCCCAAATAAGGGAATGCCGTTTTCTCTAGAGTATTTAACAGCCTGTATTTTGCCTTCTATCCCTCTGTTTCCAAACCCAGGAGGAATCAAGACACCATTTACATCCGATAGATTTTCTTTTGCATTCTCTTGTGTTATGGTTTCAGATGAAATCCATTTTATAATCACTTTAGTTTCGGATTCAGCCCCAGCGTGTATAAAAGATTCTATTATAGATTTATAAGAATCTTTAACCTCTGTATATTTACCCACCAAAGCTATTACAACAGTGTTTTTGGGATTTTTGTATTTCTCTAAAAAAGAATTCCACCTTTGTAAATCGGGTTTTTTTTCTGTGGATAGAACAAAATGATCCAATACTTTTTCGTCTAATTTCTGCTTGGAGATCATCTTTGGAACATCGTATATAGTCTCTACATCTAGAGACTCTATTATGGCTTGTAATTCTACATTGCAAAATAGGGCTAACTTTTTCTTTGTCTCTAAGGGAAGAGGCCTCTCTGCTCTACAAACTAGAAAATCTGCTTGTATTCCGCTAGCCATAAGTGTCTTGATAGAGTGTTGAGTGGGTTTGGTCTTGTGTTCACTTACAATAGACAGATAAGGGATTAGAGTTAGGTGTATTACCATGCTGTTTTTCGCTCCTAACTCCCATCTGAGCTGCCTTACGCTTTCTATATAGGGTAGGGATTCTATATCTCCTATTGTTCCTCCTATCTCTGTTATTACAATGTCGTATTTGCCTGTATCTCCTAAGATTTTTATGGAACTCTTTATCTCATCGGTTATATGAGGTATAATTTGGACTGTCTTGCCTAAAAAATCTCCATTTCTCTCTTTTTGAATTACAGATTGATAGATTCTCCCTGTAGTTATATTATTCGCCTGAGAAGTATTTATATTTAAGAATCTCTCGTAGTGTCCTAAGTCTAAATCCGTTTCGGCACCATCTTGAGTTACGTAGCACTCTCCGTGTTCGTATGGGTTGAGAGTTCCAGGATCTATATTTATATAAGGATCCAATTTTTGTATAGTTACAGAATATCCTCTTGCTTGAAGCAAGAGAGCCAGTGAAGAAGAAATAATACCCTTGCCCAAGGAAGAGGTTACTCCGCCCGTGACGAAAATATACTTTGTGTTTTTAGACATTTTTCTTTTTAAACAAAAGGAGAGATTTTTTAAACGCCAAAGGTAATAATTTAATGGCTCTACTTTTTTATAAAAGATTAGATTACTACTCGGTCGCTAACGATACTGTTAATCCTATTTATTAAGTGATGAGCTAAGTCTACTTTGAATGTTTTTTTTCTGTATTTAGTTATGGGTTGTATGCCTATAATCACATTAGTTATAAACACTTCGTCACACCTTTGTAATTCGAAGGGAGATATAGATTCTTCTGTGACTTTATAACCTTCATCTAAAAGTAATTTTATCAGATTCATCCTCATGATTCCCTTTACGCAGCCCTCTTCTAAAGAGGGTGTCCTCACTTGGTTATTTTTAACTAAAAAAATATTCCCATTGTTAGCCTCTGCTAAATGCCTATCGCTATTGACTAAAATTGAATTATCTAGATCATTTTCTCTTTGAAATACTCCAGCTACCACGTGTATTAGCGAATTATTCGTCTTTATATTAGATAACAATCCCTTTGATTTATAATGATCTTTAAACACATCTACTTGATAATCTCCTTGGGGAATCAGGTATTTTACACTTTCGAGGGGCATGGCCTCTATTATGAAGTTCACATCGTCATTTTTAGGAGTGTATAATCCTCCTTCTTTCCTGTATACTGTCAACCTAACTCTGACCGCTCCGGATAATTTTCTTTTAGAAATTATTTTTAGAATTTCTCCTCTTAAATAGTCTGGAGAAAAAAAACTAGGAATCTCCATTCGAGATATTCTCATAGAGTACATAAGCCTGAAATAGTGGTCGTTGCCGAAAATTATCTTAGTACCTATCACCTTCATGGTTTCAAAGACAGAATCCCCGAATTTAAAAGCCCTATTGTCTATATCTAGGTATAAATCGTCTTTTGAAATAATCTCGCCGTTGTAGTTTATCAACATATAATCTCCGATTAATAGAATATTTTTTTGTACAAAACGTCTAGTATCTCCACTACAGATTCCAAATTAAAATAATTTTGATTTTCTTTAAGTCTTTGAAAATGGTAATCATCATTTTTTTTAATCAATTCTATAGAGAATCTATCGCTCTTATAAGAGACTTGTTCCCACCCTAAAAAAACTTGAAATCTCATATCTGTAAAAACGAAGTTTTCTCCTTTTTTGGAAACTATATACTGTCCTTTGGTTATTTTGTCTAATCTTTTAAACTGATTGTTTTCTAACAGATCTTCAGGCAAGATATCTCTATTGTGATCTACATATATAAAATCTATTTTTTTAGGGCTGAAAATAGAGTAGTGCCCCACCCAAAATCCCTTTTCACCTTGTGCTACTACACGCCACAAAAATGTGTTTAAAGGGCTAGGCAAGGTGATATAATCAAAGTATTTTTTATTTTGATTATTTAATTCATCTTCGAATACATTATTTATGTAAAGCTTTATGCTTAAGCTCCAAAACAAGTACAAAGTGCTCAAGATAATTCCTGTTTTTGCCAATGTTCTTCTATTGGGATTAGACTTTTTAAGAAAAAGCAAAGAAAAAACACATATAAAAAATGGCAAAGTATAAAATGGATCTACTACAAACACGCTGTTAAGCGCTACTCTATAATCAGAAAAAGGTGAAAATAGTTCTGTTCCGAAAGTGGTAAAACAATCTAAAATAGGATGGGTAACTGTAGAGAAAAAAACTAGAGTCATCCAAGTTGAAATTCCGTGATTGAGTTTTTTATAAAAAGAATTTAAGATCCATCCCAAGGGAAGTGTTATTAACACAGCAAATGCTATTGAGTGCGAAAATCCTCTATGAACTTGATAAAACTCTATTATGTTAGAGGTGGGAATATATACATCTAAATCAGGGATAGTTCCGCATACAGCGCCCCAAAGCAAAGCTCTATTGCCTATTTTGCGCCCCGAGGTGACCTCAGCTACTCCAGCCCCTAATACTATTTGTGTAAACGAATCCATCGTATCGATTTCACAGTTAAAAAAAATCAAAGCAAAAATATCAAAACTTTAGAGCTAAATCTCAAATAGCTTTTAACATGATTCCGCTGATATCTTGCAATAAAATGGGTGCTAAACGCGTCAAAAAAAAGAGTTTAATAAAGCATTTTGGTTTAACTGCAAAGAATAATATTTCTTTTTAGTTTTATATAAACTACTAATTTAGCATATTTATCAACTGAGACTAGAAAGCTTGAAGATTGTGCGTGATTTATCTATAAAATAGGCTTTTAGTTTGATTATTTTAAATATTATGAAATCAAAAATTTTACTATTTTCTGTAATTATTTTTCAAATTATCTCTTTTACTTCTTGTACAAAAGGAGTACAAAATAGTTCAGATATTGATTCTTTACTTTCTTTCAGTTTAAACTTTGAGCCCTTCAAGAATGAAGGTTTAAATAAGGAAGATATAAATATTAGTATTGACCCTGCCGATTCTACTAAGGTATCTGTTGTTTTAGCTTATAGGAAAAGAGAATTAATAACCAAGTTAGTTCCTACAGTACAATTTATAGGAAAAAAAATAACACCATCCCCTGATACAATTACAGATTTTTCTAAACCTGTAGATTTTACAATTACTCCTGAAAAAGGAGAAGCTAAAACTTATACCGTAACGGTATCTTTATCAGAACCAAGCTCTGAAAATAAAATATTGTCTTTCAAATTTGAGGCTGCTAAGAATACTGGTCTAAGTGAAGATATCCTTGGAATTATCAATCCTGCAGACTCTACTAAGATATCTGTTGTTTTACCTTCTGATAAAGAAAGTTTAATATCAAGTTTAATTCCTACAATAGAGTTTGTAGGAGAAACAATAGATCCGCTTTCTGGGGTAGCACAAAACTTTACAACCCCCGTAAATTATGTAGTTACTCCTGAAAAAGGAGAAGCTAAAACTTATGCCGTAACGGTTTCTATACCACAACTAGAATTAGAGATTAGCTCTGTAAAGTTTGAGAAGAGTAAAAATTTAACTAACGATAATATCTCTGAGTTCTACGAGAAGCTATTTATTACAAAAACTCCTTCTAGAGCTAAAGGAAAAGATATTGCTGAAGGTGATACCACTAACGGTTATCCAGCTGAGTTTACAATCCAAACTACAGATATAGTTGAAAACAATATTTATGTAAAACTTCCTTATAACTCACAGCATCAGCCTTTAACGGCAGACGCTACTGTTATAGTTACTCTTGGGTTTAAAACTGCTGTCGATGGGGTTTCCTCAGTTTTAGGAGATTCTGATACTTCTAAGACTGCTATTACAGGCAATACTGCAGATATTTCTTTTCAAATAAGTAAAGATGTTTTCACCAAAGAAAACTTATCAGTGCCTGCTACTACTGTTCCAACTCCTATCAAACAAGTTATTAAATTCTCTAAAGAGGGATTTGCTGATAAGGTATATACTATGCATTTTAAGTTTTCAGATGAAAAATCTACAGAGTGCACTATAGGAGAAGAGGATTTTAAATTTACAGTTGACCAAACTACTGGTATAAACACTGTTACTAATCTTACTCCAACTGGATCAGGGACTCCTGCTCCTGCTGCTCCTGCGGCTGGAGCCATAGTTAAAGCTCATTATATTACCTCTTCTAGTGATGAAAAAGGTACAGAGGCTAACCCATTTGAATTTCAGCTTAGAAAGAGCCCTTCTGACACCAGTAATCCTCCTGGAGAGCTTAAGGCTGATGGAGTTGATGCTAGTGCTTATTTCAAAGCAGATGCTTTAATTCTTCCAGATGGGGCTTATATTGAGGTTGGTAATACTGCTTGTACTACTCCTGATAGGAGTGGTGCTACCGTTTGTTGTGATGTCAATCCAATTACTGGAAATAGCAGCTCAAGTACTGATGGTCAGCAACTTAAAGGAGCTTCTGGTCAAGCAAAAGTCGAATATAAATTCACAGTAGTAGCTCAAGATGGAACAAGTAAGAAGTACTATAAATTAACTATTAATGCGGATGCGCCTACCGCTTCTGCTTCTGCTTCTGCTTCTGCTCCTGTTGCTGCTCCTGCTGCTGCTCCTGCTGCTGCTCCTGCTGCTGTTCCTGTTGTTGCTTCTCCTTCTCCTTCTGTAACTCCTCCTACTGGATAGAATTCAAAATCACAATTAATTATTTAGGCTGTTGCCTTTTTATCATTAATCATTATAAATTATGAAAACAAATATTTTATTTAAAAACACATTATCACTACTAACTCTTGGGGTGGTGGTTTTCTCATGTACTAAACCAACTGAAGGCCCTAAAACAAAGGAAGAATCTGAGGCAGGGGTAAGTGAAAAATCACTTGTTAGCATTAAAAGTTTTGTATTTACAAAGGCTGGAAATAGCACAGGAACCCCTGCTAGTACTGCTACTCCCTCTGAGGCTTATGCAGCTCTTTTTATAAAAAAGACTCCTGCTCTTGCGTATACTGATAAATCATATGAAAAATTTGAAGCAAGAATAGAAGCAGATGGTGTTATTAAAGTGCTTGTGCCATTTGATAAGACTTTAAATATAAGTGCTCCTGTAACACTAAAGGCTACTATTACTTTTAATGGGAAAATTGGACCAAATATTTATTTAGGTGATAGTACAACTCCACTTGATTCTACCATTACTTCCTTTGATTATGATATTACAACTGAATTAATTCACAGTAAGCTGATAAAATCTGAAGGAATTAGTCATAGTTTTAAACTCAGCAGAAAAGAAAAAGACTCTAACCCTATTGAAAAAGTATGTAAAGTCGTCTTCGTTCATGATAAACCATCAAAGGATTGTACTATAGGACCAGATGATTTTAAATTTACAGTTAATACGAGTAACATTAATACAGTTACTAACCTTACTCCAGTAGGATCAGGAAGCCCTACTGCTCCTACAGCTAACAGCACAATAAAAGCTCATTATGTTGCTAGTACTGATGCTAAATATGGTTTAGAGGCTGGTAAACCAGCTGAATTTCAACTTAGAAAGAGTGAAAGTAGTAAGCCTGCTGGCGAACTTAAGCAAGGTGGAGTTGATGCTAGTGCTTATTTCAAAGCAGATGCCTTAAAACTTCCCGATGGCGCTTATATTGAGGTTTCTACTGACACTAATGCTTGTCCTGGCAGTAGCACTCCTGCTACATGTGCCAATGTCAATCCAATTACTGGAGTTAGAACTGGCGGAACTGCTAGCGCCACTACTACAACAGATCTTAAAGGACATTCTACATCTGGAAATAAAATCGAATACAAATTTACAGTAGTAGCTCAAGATGGAACAAGTAAGAAATATTACAAATTAACTATTAATGCGGATGCTGCTCCTGCTGGATAGAATTCAAAATCACAATTAATTATTTAGGCTATTGCCCTTTTATTATTAATCATCAAAATTATGAAAATTAATTTTTTATTTAAAAACGCTTTGTCATTATTAAGTCTTGCTTTAGTGATTTTTTCGTGTACTAAACCAACTGAAGGGCCTAAGACAGAAGAAGATGCTAAAGGAGATATACAGAAAGCAATTGCAAATATTAAAAGTATAGCTTTTACAAAGGATAAAAATAGTGCGACAGGAAACACTTCTGCTACTGAGGCTTATGCAGCTCTTTTTATAAAAAAGACTCCAGCTCTTGCGTATACTGATAAATCATATGATAAATTTGAAGCAAGAATAGAAGCAGACGGTGTTATTAAAGTGTTTGTGCCATTTGATAAAACATTAAACATAACTGCTGCGACACTAAAGGCTACCATTACTTTTAATGGGAAAATAGGACCCAATATCTATTTAGGTGATAGTACAACTCCACTTGATTCTAATGCTGCTTCTTTTGATCATGATATTACCACTGAATTAATTCACAGTAAGTTAATAAAGGCTGAAGGAATTAGCCACAGTTTTAAACTCAGTAGAAAAGAAAAGGATTCTAACCCTATTGAAAAAGTATTTAAAATTGTTTTTGTCCATGATAAACCATCAGCTGATTGTACTATAGGACCAGATGATTTCAAATTTACAGTTAATGCGAGTAACATTAATACAGTTACTAACCTTACTCCGGTGGGAACAGGAGCTGTTACTCCTACATCTAACAGCACAATAAAAGCTCATTATGTTGCTCCTACTGCTAACGTTACCGATTATGGTTCAAGTACAAACCCAATTGAATTTCAGCTTAGAAAGAGTGAAAGTAGTAAGCCTGCTGGCGAACTTAAGGAAGGTGGAGTTGGCAATACCGATTATTTCAAAGCAGATGCTTTAATTCTTCCAGATGGAGCGTTTATTGAGGTCAGCACTACTGCTGGGGATGATATTAATCCAATCACTGGAATGAAAAAAACTGGAGCTACTACTACGGCTAATCAGACAGACCTTAAAGGAGGAGCAAACACAAGTACAGCTCAGGGTTATACATTCAGAGTTGTAGCTCAAGATGGGGAGACTAAGAAATATTATAAATTAACAATTAATGCGGATGCTCCTACTGCTGCTCCTACTGGATAGAATTCAAAATCACAATTAATTATTTAGGCTGTTGCCCTTTTATTATTAATCATTATAATATTATGAAGTCAAAAATCTTACTATTTTATTTATTTGTTTTTCAAATTATATCATTTACTTCTTGTACAAAAGGAGTAGAAAATGGTTCGGATATTGATTCTTTACTTTCTTTCAGTTTAAACTTTGAGCCCTTCAAGAATGAAGGATTAAGCCAAGAAGATATAAATATTAGTATTGATTCTGCGGATTCTACTAAGGTATCTGTTGTTTTAGCTTATAAAAAAAGAGGATTAATAACCAAGTTAGTTCCTACAGTACAATTTATAGGAAAAAAAATAACACCATCCCCTGATACAATTACAGATTTTTCTAAACCTGTAGATTTTACAATTACTCCTGAAAAAGGGGAAGCTAAAACTTATACCGTAACGGTATCTTTATCAGAACCAAGCTCTGAAAATAAAATATTGTCTTTCAAATTTGAGGCTGCTAAGAATACTGGTCTAAGTGAAGATATCCTTGGAGTTATCAATCCTGTCGATTCTACTAAGATATCTGTTGTTTTACCTGCTGATAAAGAAAGTTTAATATCAAGTTTAATTCCTACAATAGAGTTTGTAGGAGAAACAATAGATCCGCTTTCTCTAGTAGCACAAAACTTTACAACCCCAGTAAATTATGTAGTTACTCCTGAAAAAGGAGAAGCTAAAACTTATACCGTAACGGTATCTATACCACAACTAGAATTAGAGATTAGCTCTGTAAAGTTTGAGAAAAGTAAGAATCTAAATGGAGATGATATTTCGGAGTTTTATGAAAAGCTATTTATCACAAAAACTCCTGCTAGAGCTAAAGGAAAAGATATTGCTGAAGGTGATGCCACTAACGGTTATCCAGCTGAGTTTATGTTTACAATTCAAACTACAGATATAGTTGAAAATAATATTTATGTAAAACTTCCTTATAACTCGCAGTTAAAGCCTTTAACGTCAGAAGCTACTGTTACAGCTACTCTTGGGTTTAAATCTGATGTTGACGGTGTTTCCTTAGTTTTAGGAGATTCTGAGAATTCTAATACTTCTATTACAGGCAATACTACAGATATCACTTTTAAAGTAGCTACAACAGATCTTACAAAGGATAAATTAGAGTCTGCTACTCCTTTTAAACTGGCTTTTAAATTCTCCAAAGAAGGATTTGCTAATAAGGTATATACTATGCATTTTAAGTTTTCAGAAACTAGATCTGATCTAGGTACTATAGGACCAGATGATTTTAAATTTACAGTTGCTGCTACTGGCAGTATTAACACTGTTACTAACTTTACTCCAACTGGATCAGGAAGCCCTGTTGCTCCTTTGGCTGATACAATAGTAAAGGCTCATTATGTTACTAGTGCTGATGCTAACCCTGGCACGAGTACTAACCCAATTGAATTTCAGCTTAGGAAGAGTCCTTCGGACACCAGTAATCCTCCTGGAGAGCTTAAGACTGATGGGGTTGGAGCTGCTGATTATTTTAAAGCAGATGCTTTAAAACTTCCTGATGGGGCTTATATTGTATTAGAAAATGATGATGATGTTAATCCAATTACTGGAAATAGCAGCTCAGGTACTGATGGTCAGCAACTTAAAGGAGCTTCTGGTCAAGCAAAAGTCGAATATAAATTCACAGTAGTAGCTCAAGATGGAATAAGTAAGAAGTACTATAAATTAACTATTAATGCGGATGCGCCTACCGCTTCTGCTTCTGCTCCTGCTCCTGGTTCTACTGCTTCTACTGCTTCTGCTGCTCCTGTCGTTCCTGTTGCTCCTGCTACTCCTGCTCCTACCACTTCTACTTCTACTACTCCTTCTCGTGATGCTCCTGCTTCTACTGATCTTGCTGCTGCTGATCCTGATGGTTCTGCTGCTCCTCCTGCTATCAGTACTACTTCTGATCCTACTGCTGCTGCTACTGGTTCTGCTGGTACTTCTACTCCTACTGGTCTTGCTCCTGCTCCTGCCTCTCCTCCTGTTTCTACTGGATAGAATTCAAAATCACAATTAATTATTTAGGCTGTTGCTCTTTTATTATTAATCATTATAAATTATGAAAACAAATATTTTATTTAAACACACATTATCACTACTAACTCTTGGGTTGGTGGTTTTCTCATGTACTAGACCAACTGAAGGCCCTAAAACAAAGGAAGAATATGAGGCAGGGGCAAGTGAAAAATCATTTGTTAGCATTAAAAGTTTTGTGTTTACAAAGGCTGCAAATAGCACAGGAACCCCTGCTAGTGCTGCTACTCCCTCTGAGGCTTATAAAGCTCTTTTTATTAAAAGGACCCCAGCTCTTCCATATACCGATGATATATATAATAAATTTGAAGCAAGAATAGAATCAGATGGTATTATTAAGGTACTTGTCCCATTTGATAAGACTTTAAATATAAGTGCTCCTGTAACACTAAAGGCTATCATTACTCTTAGTGGAAAACTTGGACCAAATATCTATTTAGGTGATGAAAAAACTCCACTTGATTCTACCGTTACCTCCTTTGATTATGATATTACAACCGAATTAATTCACAGTAAGTTAATAAAGGCTGAAGGAATTAGTCACAGTTTTAAACTCAGCAGAAAAGAAAAAGGTTCTAACCCTATTGAAAAAGTATGTAAAGTTGTCTTCGTCCATGATAAACCATCAGCTGATTGTACTATAGGACAAGATGATTTCAAATTTATAGTTGCTGAGAGTGGAATTAATGCAATCGGTAATTTTAGAACTATTAATAGCACAGCTAGAGCAGCTAACTCAATAGTTAGAGCTCATTATGCTGCTGCTAATACTGCTAGCAGTGGTAGTGGTCCTAATGATGGTTCGGAAGCTAAACCATTTGAATTTCAGCTTAGAATAAAGAAAAGCACTGCTACTACTCCAGGTCCAGCTACTGATGCTACAGATGGTGAGCTTGAGCAAGGAGCAGATGCTAGTAAATATTTCAAAGCAGATGCATTAAAACTTCCAGATGGGGCTTTTATTGAGGTTGGTGATACCGCTTGTACTACTCCCAATGGAGGTGGAGGTGCTGCTACTGTTTGTTGTGATGTTAACCCAATTACTGGATTGAAAAAAACTGGTGGTGCTACTGGAGCTATAACAGATCTTAAAGGAACTTCTGGTCAAGCAAAAGTAGAATATAAATTCACAGTGGTAGCTCAGGATGGGAAGACTAAAAAACACTATAAGTTAACAATTAATGCGGAGGCTCCTACTGCTCCTGCTAGTAATTAGTATTATTCAAAATCACAATTAATTATTTAGGCTGTTGCCCTTTTATTATTAATCATTATAATATTATGAAGTCAAAAATTTTACTGTTTTATTTATTTGTTTTTCAAATTATATCATTTACTTCTTGTACAAAAGGAGTAGAAAATGGTTCGGATATTGATTCTTTACTTTCTTTCAGTTTAAACTTTGAGCCCTTCAAGAATGAAGGTTTAGATAAAGAAGACATAAATATTAGTATTGATTCTGCGGATTCTACTAAGATATCTGTTGTTTTAGCTTATAAAAAAAGAGAATTAATAACCAAGTTAGTTCCTACAATACAATTTATAGGAAAAAAAATAACTCCATCCCCTGATACAATTACAGATTTTTCTAAGCCTGTAGCTTTTACAATTACTCCTGAAAAAGGAGAAGCTAAAACTTATATCGTAACGGTATCTGTATCAGAACCAAGCTCAGAGAATAAAATATTGTCTTTCAAATTTGAGGCCGCTAAGAATACCAGTCTGAGTGAAGATATAAAAGGAGTTATTAATCCTGCGGATTCTACTAAGATATCTGTTGTTTTACCTGTTGATAAAGAAAGTTTAATATCAAGTTTAATTCCTACAATAGAGTTTGTAGGAGAAACAATAGATCCACTTTCTCTAGCAGCACAAAACTTTACAAACCCCGTAAATTATGTAGTTACTCCTGAAAAAGGAGAAGCAAAAACCTATACCGTAACGGTTTCTATACCACAACTAGAATTAGAGATCAGCTCTGTAGAGTTTGAGAAGAGTAATAATCTAACTGATGATAATATCTCTGAGTTTTACGAAAAACTCTTTATTGCTAAAACTCCTCCTAGAGCTAAAGGAAAAGATGTTGCTGTAGATGCTAGTTCTAACGGTTATCCAGCTGAGTTTACAATTCAAACTGCAGATATAGTTGAAAATGATGTTTACGTAAAACTTCCTTATAACTCACAGCATCAGCCTTTAACGGCAGACGCTACTGTTATAGTTACTCTTGGGTTTAAAACTGCTGTCGATGGGGTTTCCTCAGTTTTAGGAGATTCTGATACTTCTAAGACTGCTATTACAGGCAATACTGCAGATATTTCTTTTCAAATAAGTAAAGATGTTTTCACCAAAGAAAACTTATCAGTGCCTGCTACTACTGTTCCAACTCCTATCAAACAAGTTATTAAATTCTCTAAAGAGGGATTTGCTGATAAGGTATATACTATGCATTTTAAGTTTTTAGATCTTAAATCTACGGAGTGCACTATAGGACAAAATGATTTTAAATTTACAGTTAATGCCACTGGCAGTATTAACACTGTTACTAACCTTACTCCAGTGGGAACAGGAGCTGTTACTCCTACAGCTAACAGCACAATAAAAGCTCATTATGTTACTCCTTCTAGTGAAGAAGGTAAGGGTACAGAGGATAAGCCATTTGAATTTCAACTTAGAAAGAGTCCTTCTGACACCAGTAACCCTGCTGGTGAACTTAAGAGTAGTGGGGTTGATGCTAGTGCTTATTTCAAAGCAGATGCCTTAATTCTTCCTGATGGGGCTTATATTGAGGTTTCTACTGAGACTACTGCTTGCGGCAGTAATGATTGTAACAACGTCAATCCAATTACTGGAATTAAGACTGGTGGATCTGCTAACAGTAGCACTACAGATCTTAAAGGCCCTTCTACATCTGGACAAAAAATCGAATATAAATTCATAGTAGTAGCTCAAGATGGAACAAGTAAGAAATATTACAAATTAACTATTAATGCAGATGCGCCTCCTGCTGCTCCTGCTGGATAGAATTCAAAATCACAATTATAGGCTGTTGTTCTTTTATTATTAATCATTATAAATTATGAAAACAAATATTTTATTTAAAAATACATTATCACTACTAACTCTTGGGTTGGTGGTTTTCTCATGTACTAAACCAACTGAAGGGCCTAAGACAGAAGAAGATACTAAAGCAGATATACAGAAAGCAATTGCAAATATTAAAACTATAGCTTTTACAAAGGATAAAAATAGCGCGACAGGAAACACTTCTGCTACTGAGGCTTATGCAGCTCTATTTATCAAAAAAACTCCTGCTCTTGCGTATACTGATAAATCATATGATAAATTTGAGGCAAGAATAGAATCAAATGGTGTTATTAAAGTGTTTGTGCCATTTGATAAAACATTAAATATAACTGCTGCGACACTAAAGGCTACCATTACTTTTAATGGGAAAATTGGACCAAATATTTATTTAGGTGATAGTACAACTTCACTTGATTCTACCATTACTTCCTTTGATTATGATATTACAACTGAATTAATTCACAGTAAGCTGATAAAACCTGAAGGAATTAGCCACAGTTTTAAACTCAGCAGAAAAGAAAAAGACTCTAACCCTATTGAAAAAGTATGTAAAGTTGTCTTCGTTCATGATAAACCATCAAAGGATTGTACTATAGGACCAAATGATTTTAAGTTTACAGTTAATACCAGTAACATTAATACAGTTACTAACCTTACTCCAGTAGGATCAGGAAGCCCTACTGCTCCTACAGCTAACAGCACAATAAAAGCTCATTATGTTGCTAGTGTTGATACTGACTATGGTACAGAGGATAAGCCATTTGAATTTCAGCTTAGGAAGAGTGCTTCTGGCACCAGTAATCTTCCTGGAGAGCTTAAGACTGATGGAGTTGATGCTAGTGCTTATTTCAAAGCAGATGCCTTAAAACTTCCCGATGGGGCTTATATTGAGGTTTCTACTGAGACTACTGCTTGCGGCAGTAATGATTGTAACAACGTCAATCCAATTACTGGAATTAAGACTGGTGGATCTGCTAACAGTAGCACTACAGATCTTAAAGGCCCTTCTACATCTGGACAAAAAATCGAATATAAATTCATAGTAGTAGCTCAAGATGGAACAAGTAAGAAATATTACAAATTAACTATTAATGCAGATGCGCCTCCTGCTGCTCCTGCTGGATAGAATTCAAAATCACAATTATAGGCTGTTGTTCTTTTATTATTAATCATTATAAATTATGAAAACAAATATTTTATTTAAAAATACATTATCACTACTAACTCTTGGGTTGGTGGTTTTCTCATGTGCTAAACCAACTGAAGGGCCTAAGACAGAAGAAGATGCTAAAGCAGATATACAGAAAGCAATTGCAAATATTAAAAGTATAGCTTTTACAAAGTATAAAAATAGCGTGACAGGAAACACTTCTGCTACTGAGACTTATGCAGCTCTATTTATCAAAAAGACTCCTGCTCTTGCGTATACTGATAAATCATATGATAAGTTTGAAGCAAGAATAGAAGCAGATGGTGTTATTAAAGTGCTTGTACCATTTGATAAAACCTTAGATATAAGTACTGCTGCGACACTAAAGGCTACTATTACTTTTAATGGGAAAATTGGACCAAATATTTATTTAGGTGATAGTACAACTCCACTTGATTCTACCATTACTTCCTTTGATTATGATATTACAACTGAATTAATTCACAGTAAGCTGATAAAACCTGAAGGAATTAGCCACAGTTTTAAACTCAGTAGAAAAGAAAAAGACTCTAACCCTATTGAAAAAGTATTTAAAATTGTTTTTGTTCATGATAAACCATCAAAGGATTGTACTATAGGACCAGATGATTTTAAATTTACAGTTGCTGATACTGGAATTAATACTATTACCAACCTTACTCCAGTGGGAACAGGAGCTGTTACTCCTACATCTAACAGCACAATAAAAGCTCATTATGTTGCTCCTACTGAAAGTGATAAAAAAGACGGTACAGAGGCTAAACCATTTGAATTTCAACTTAGAAAGAGTACAAGTGGAAAAACTCCTGGAGAGCTTAAGGAAAATGGAGTTGTAGATACTGATTATTTCAAAGCAGATGCATTAAAACTTCCAAATGGTGCTTTTATTGAAGTTGATGCTACCACTACTGCTTGCAGCGGTACTGATTGCAATAATGTCAATCCAATTACTGGAATTAAAAGTGGCGGCACTGCTAGCACTACTACAACAGACCTTAAAGGAGCTTCTAGTAACGCAAAAATCGAATACAAATTCACTGTAGTAGCTCAAGATGGTGTTACTAAAAAACACTATAAGTTAACAATTAATGCTGAAGCTCCTGTGTCTTAATTTAGAATAATTCAGAAACTTATTTAGAATCAAAAGGGGTTTTTTAGCCTCTTTTTTTGTTTAGTTTTTTAGATAATAATCTGAGTTTGATTTATTGCAGCTATGATTGCATTTTCAATGGATTTATTTTCAAGGTATTTAAGTATGGTTATTAAGCGATTTAATAATCTAATCCACCTAAAAATAATATGATTTAAAGTTGCATTTTAGTGTAAGTCTTTACTAAATTTGTGTTTTTTAGAGCTAAAAAAGTAGAGTTTGAATAGGTTGTGATTTAAATAGTCTTTTTTTTAAGATTATTTTAATTACATTCGGGCTGTATTTTTGAAATTAACCTAAGTGAGCATTATAAATAATAGAATTAATCTGAGTGTCCAATGGCAAGAAAAAAGCAAGAGTCTTTAGAAAAAGTATTGTGGCTAACCGCTAATAGGTTAAAGAAAAATGTAGATGCAGCAGAGTATAAACACGTAGTATTAGGATTGGTATTTCTGCGTTATATATCATATGCATTTGACAATTTACATTCAAAATTAAAAGAAGGTAAAGGCGAATACGAAGGTGCAGATCCAGAGGATAAAGATGAGTATAAAGGGGAAAATATATTTTTTGTTCCCCAAAAAGCGCGTTGGAGTTTTATTCAAGACAATGCTAAAAACGTGGAGATAGGTAAGCTGATTGACTCGGCTATGGAAGATATTGAAAGAGAGAATTCAAGACTTAAAGGCGTATTACCTAAGGTATACGTAAAAGAAAACTTGGACACTTCAAGCTTGGGAATATTGATAGATATGATAGGCAATATAGACTTAGGTGATGCTACAGGTAGTAATTCAGACGTCTTGAGTTATGTGTTCAAATATTTATTGGGAGAGTTCGCATTGGCAGAGGGGAAAAAAGGCGGTCAGTTTTATACTCCTTCTAGTGTGGTGGAATTGTTAGTTCAAATGTTGGAGCCGTATAAAGGTCGTATTATGGATCCTTGCTGTGGTAGTGGTGGAATGTTTGTACAAAGTGAAAAATTTGTATTACAAAACCGAGGTAAGTTAAGTGATATCTCTGTCTATGGCCAAGAGAGCAATCAGACGACTTGGCGTTTAGCAAAAATGAACTTAGCCATTCGTGGTATAGATAGTTCTCAAGTCAAGTGGAATAATGAAGGTTCATTTTTAAGAGATGAACACAAAGATATAAAAGCAGATTATATTGTCGCTAACCCACCTTTTAATGACGATGATTGGAGCGATAGTTCGCTCAATAAAGATTGTAGATGGCAATATGGTGTTCCTCCTGCATCTAATGCTAATTACGCTTGGATACAACATTTTTTACATCACTTGTCACCATCTGGTCAAGCTGGCTTTGTATTATCTAAAAGTTCATTGACCACAAAAGCTTCAGGTGAAGATGACATTCGTAGAAATTTGGTAGAGGCAGGATTAGTAGATTGTATTGTAAATCTGCCTACAAAACTATTTTTGAACACTCAAATACCAGCTTGTATGTGGTTTATATCTCGTGATCGAGAAAATAATGGCAAGTTTAGAAATAGAAAAGATGAGATTTTATTTATAGACGCTCGCTATTTAGGAAACTTGATCAGCCGTAGGAATAGACAATTGAGTCGAGATGATATATCCTTAATATCAGACACCTATCACAACTGGCGTAATATAGATGGGAATTATTTAGATATCCCTGGTTTTTGCAAATCTGAAAACATAGAACGAGTAAAGGAGCTAGACTGTGTACTAATGCCAGGATGTTATGTGGGTTTAGCAAATAATGAAGAAAAAGAATTCGATTTTTCTGAACGTTTTATGAGTCTGAAAACCATATTGGAGATGCAGCTAAAAGACGAAGATAAGATTAACAAATCTATAATAACTAATCTTTCTAAGATTGATATGAATACTTAGCAATTTGAATGATGATGTATAATTTAGGAGAGGAGAATCTACAAAAAATCTACTTTATAAAAGGTGTGATACTGTGATCAATAATAGTGATAATAAGAGATGGGATAAAACAAAATTATCTCAAATAATACATATTGTTGGGGGAGGCACTCCAAAGACAGAGGTAAAAGATTATTGGAATGGCAACATACATTGGATTTCTATAAGAGATTTGAAACCTGGACGTAAATACATAGATATAACAGAAAAATGTATTACAGAGAGAGGATTAAACGAGAGTTCTGCTAAGATGTTGGAAAAAGGCGATATTGTTATTTCGGCTCGTGGTACAGTTGGATCTTTAGGTGTATTGAGTATACCTATGTCTTTTAATCAGTCTTGTTACGGTATAAAAGCTGACCCATTATTTTCGACTAATGATTATGTGTTTTATCTATTAAAACATAAACTGTCAGATTTATTACAAGTGTCTTATGGAGGTATATTCGACACTATAACCAGAAATACATTTGAAGGAATCTCAGTTGATCTCCCTCCGCTTAAAGAACAAAAAGCCATAGCAAATGTTTTAAATAGTTTGGATGATAAGATAGATTTATTACACAGGCAAAACACAACTTTAGAGGATTTATCAAAAGTATTATTTAGAAAGTTATTTACAGATACGCCTAACGATAGTTGGGGATTAGTCAAAATCAAGGACGTTCTAAAAATAGAGATAGGGGGGACCCCTGACACTTCTAATGAAGATTATTGGAATGGTAATATTCCTTGGATTAACTCAGGTGAGGTAAATAATTTTAGGATAACAAATGGGATTAAATTTATCACAGAATTAGGTTTGAAACAATCCAGCACTAAGTTGTTTCCCAAAGGAACTACTGTTATTGCCATAACAGGTGCTACTTTAGGTAAAGTCAGTCTATTAGAAATAGATACTTGTACAAATCAGTCTGTTGTGGGAATTATTCCAAATGAACAATATTCAAAAGAATTTATTTTTTTGTGGATAAACCATATAATAGGAAAAATTATTTCTAGCCAAACAGGCGTAGCTCAGTCACATATAAATAAAAGTGATATTGGACAAAACTACATAATCGTGCCCGATAAAGACTATTTAGAAAGGGGTATGAAATCTATATCAATCATGTTTGATAAAATCACAAATAATGTTTTTCAGATACAGGCATTGGAAAGGCTTAGAGATTTGCTCTTGCCAAAACTGATAAATGGAGAGGTGAGAGTAAAATTTTAAAAATCAAATTTAACTAATAGAGAAATAATTTATCACATGGGGATAAACTCAGAATTGTTGAATTAATAGTGGTTTAACATTATAATTCTCAAAAAAGGAGAATTTGAAAATATTTCTTGAGTCTTTTATGAGTTTTGACAGTTTTTATCTTATCAATAAGATATCCTTATAGAAGTGTTGATTATAAATTAGTAGAAAAAAAATTATTGTGTCAAATTAAATGAGTGAAAATAAGTTTTTTGAAAATAATATAGAACGACTTATAGTAGAAAAATTACAGAGTTTGGGCTATAACTATTTGTACGGTCAGCAAATATCAGCAGAGGGTGAATTTTCAGAGAGAAGGAGCTATAGTGATGTATTGTTACGTGAGCGTTTCAGGCGAGCTTTATCGCAGTTAAATCCTAATATTCCCGAAGAGGCCATACAAGATGCATTCAGTCAGGTTTCAAATATATCTGCATCAGAAGATCTGTTATCAGGTAATGAAGCATTTCATAAGATGCTCACTCAAGGCATTAGGGTGTCTTATTATAAAGATGGTACTACTCGTGGAGATTTAGTTCGGATCATAGATTTTGATAATATTAAAAAAAATGATTTTACAGTAGTAAATCAATTTACAGTAGTAGAGCATAACGATATAAAAAAACCAGATATTATACTATTTGTCAATGGGTTGCCATTGGTAGTTATAGAGCTAAAAAATTCCCTTTACAAAAAGGAGACTATAAAATCTGCATATAATCAGTTACAAGCATATATAAATTCCATACCAAAATTATTTATCTACAATAGTCTTTGCGTAATCTCAGATGGTATAGAAGCGAAATCGGGATCCTTATCAGCAGCTTTTTCTAGGTTTTTGAATTGGAAGACAAAAGATCGAAAAACCCTAGCTCCTAACTTAGACTCTTCTATTGAAATTCTAATTCAAGGGCAGTTAAATAAAGCTACCCTTACAGATATTATAAGACATTTCACATTATTTGATAAATCTAAAATAGAAGATCCTAAAAGAGGTATTACAACTATTAATATTGTTAAAAGAGTAGCCTCTTATCATCAGTACTATGGTGTTAACAAAGCAGTAGAGAGCAGTAAAATAGCCTCTTTGGAAAATGGAAATAGAAAAGCTGGAGTAATATGGCATACCCAAGGTTCTGGCAAATCTCTATCAATGGTTTTTTATGCTGGAAAGATAGTTAGAGAGCTAAATAACCCAACTGTTTTAGTAATAATAGATAAGAACGACTTTGGTGAATTATTTCACACCTTTACTTCTGCATCACAATTACTGAGGCAAACACCTGTAAAAGCAAATGATAAACAACACTTAAAAACACTTTTAAAAGTGACTTCTGGTGGTGTTATTTTTACGACTATACAAAAATTTCAAATAAAGGAAGGAAATGAGTATGAGAGATTAACCGATCGCAAAAATGTGATTGTAATAGCAAATGAAGCCGATAAAATACAATATGGTTTTAGGTCTAAAAAAACTGATGATATAGATGAGAATGGCAATGTTATAAAAGGTCAACCTATAGTGTATGGTTTTGCAAAATATATGCGTGATGCTTTGCCAAATGCTACTTATTTGGGGTTTACAGGAACTCCAATTGATTCTAAAGATATAAACACCTTTGGTGTTTTTGGCAATTACGTAGATACGTATGACATAGAACAATCAATAAATGATGGTTTAACATTACCAGTTTTTTATGAGAGTAGATTCGGTAAGGTAAACTTAAGTGAACAAGACAGAGAATTAGTAGGGCAATTAGATGAAAAATCAGTAAGTCAGGAATTAGTTGAAATCCAAAAACCGAGATCGAATTGGGCTAGGTTAGAGGCTTCGATAGGTAGTGAAAGTAGGATTAAAAACATAGCCAAAGATATAGTCGATCATTTTATTGAGAGGCAGAGTGTATTTGAAGGAAAGGCAATTGTAGTGGCCATGTCAAGAAGGATTGTCATGCAGTTGTACGATGAAATTATTGCTATAATGCCAGAGTGGCATGACAATGATGTATATAAAGGAGTTATTAAAGCGGTTGTGGCTATTTCACCTTCTGTGGGCTCATCTAATACGGAGAAGATTAAATATCACGCAAAAAAACAACAGCGTAGGACATTGGCATTGCGCATGAAAGATCCATACGATCAGCTAAAAATCGTGATTGTTACAAATATGTGGCTGACTGGATTCGATGTGCCTTCTATGCACACTCTCTACATATATAAGCCTTTGAAAGGTTATAAGCTAATGCAAGCAATAGCTAGAGTAAACAGAATTTATAAGGATAAACCAGGTGGTTTAGTCGTCGATTATTTAGGCTTAGCATCAGACTTTAAAAAGTCATTAGATTTTTATGGTAATAGTAGAGGCAAAGGCAATCCTGTTATTTTCGAAAAGGAAGCGGAAGATTTATTTTTAGAAAAGATAAAAGTGGTATCGCAAATGTTTTTGGAAAAACCAGAACTAGGAAATTTAAAATCATTGGAGCATGCCTTTGTGAATTATAAAGATTTTTTCTCTTCTAAAAAAAGTGAAAGACTAAAAATTATTTTGACAGCCCAAGAGCATATTCTCAGTTTGGACAATGGAAAGAAACGCTTTATAGATGAGGTTACCTCATTATCTAAACTATATGTGAATACTATGATGCATAGTAAGGTGATAGAATTAAAAGATGAGATTGCTTTGTTTCAGGCATTAAAAGTTAGATTGTCCAAATACATTTCCGAGATAGTTGATAAAACTGATTATGAATCAGAATCCCTAATACATATGTTGTCAAATGAGGATTTATTTTCAGAGGAAATTGTTGATGTTTTTGATGCAGCTGGGATTAAAAAACCTGAGGGATCTGTTCTTTCAGAGGAATTTTTGATTCAAATAAAACAAATGCAACATCAAAATACGGCCTTAGAAGTATTGAAAAAAATACTGAGAGAAGAAATAAAATACATAGCTAAAATAAATACAGTTCAAGGAGAGTCACTAAGGGAGATTTTAGAAAATACTGTTGATGAGTATAGAAATAAAACACTCACTAATACTGATGCTATTGAAAGACTAGCATCCTTAGCCAAACAGATAAAAGAATTATATGGCCCGCGTGATTTCTTAGGATTGACAGATTATGAATTGATATTTTATGATATAATTTCTCAAGGTCAAGGTGCAAAAGAAGTTTTGGGAGATGAGCAGCTAAGAGATTTGGCTGTGTATTTAGCCGATACGTTTAAAAATAATATATCTGTAGATTGGGTTGTAAAAGAAAGTGTAAGAGCTAAATTAAAGGTATTGCTAAAACGTGGACTTAGAAAATATGGATATCCAATAGATCAGCAAAAACTGATAACTAGAATTATTTTAAATCAGGCCAGGTTTTTGCCAGAATTATTGAGTTAATTAATTTATCATAAAAAGAATATGAGTTTCACATCCCTTTAGGGTAAGGCTATCAATATCTTTAAAAGCCTCTCTTGTTATTGGTCATTAATGAAGTGTAGTGCACTCTTTTAAAATATTAGATTTATTAGCATCTAGTTTTATAAAAATAAATAGTAATACGGTAAAACTAATAAGAGAAGACCCACCATAACTTATAAAGGGCAAAGGTATCCCTATAACTGGGATAAGATTCATACTCATAGAGATATTTATACAGAAGTGTATAAATAAAATGGATGCTACACAATAACCATATATTTTACTAAACATATTTTTCTGTAACTCAGAATTCATAACTATCCTTATCAGTAATAACAAATAAGCTACTATAAATACACTACTTCCAATAAAACCCCATTCTTCACCTATTGTAGAAAATATGAAATCTGTACTCTGCTTAGGTATAAATTTTCCAATAGTATGAGGACCTTTTAAATATCCTTTACCTGTCAGTCCTCCAGATACAATTGCAATTTTAGATTGATATACGTTATATCCTATTCCCCTAATATCTTCATCTATCCCTAATACCACATTTATCCTATCTATATGCCTTTTCCCAAAGGCGTTTTCAACTAGAAAATTAGTTGTCGGCAACAACAAAAAGGAATAAACTAAAATTAGCGTACTGATAAATCTATTTTTCCTATTAAAATATACATATATCGAATATATCAAAAGTAAAATTCCTATCAAAACATAGTTATTAATAACTATTGCCAAGATAAACACTATACCTGAATAAATTATAAAAGCAATAAGACGTGAAGCTATATTTTCTCTGTATAAGACTATAAAAAAGGATGAAAAAACTAGAGCAGAACCTGGGTCAGGTTGAATGAATATAATAGATGCAGGTAATAATATTATAAACATGAGATACAACTGCTCTCTAAGTCTATTAAAATTAATATGAGCAACACTCAAATATTTTGATACTAATAAAGCCGTAGCTACTTTAGCGAATTCAGAGGGTTGAATCGATATGTTTTGTATAGAATACCAAGAGGTTGCACCTCCCATTTTTTTTCCGAAGAAATACAAAAGAATAAGAGAAAGTACAGATACTATATATATCACTATTGATAAATTCTCTATGATCTTAATATTTGAAAATAAAATTATTGTAGATATCACAAGGCTAATACCTATCCATATGATCTGTTTACCATATTGTTTAGAAAAATCTAATATCTCGTTACTTACACCATAATTAGAACAGCTATAAATGTTCATCCATCCAAAAACTACAAACGATAGGTACAACAAAACTAATATCCAATCTATATCTAATGGATAATTATTGTTTCTGATCATTTTTGTTCTGGTTTTTTGGTTTTATTGTAAACATCTAGCAGACTACCTTTTATCATTCTATCTTCTAGATATGTTCTATTTACTTTATTATTTATGTATTTTTCTATCATAAGGCTAGCAATAGGGGAACCCCATCTAGATCCCCAATAACCGTTTTCCACTATTACACAAATGGCGATTTTAGGATTGTCTATTGGAGCAAAGGCTATACAAATAGAGTGATCTGGCATTCCATAATTTTGTGATGTCCCCGTTTTGGCTGCAATGTCTAAATCTTTCATAAACATATTATTTGCAGTCCCTCTGTCATTTTTTACCGTATTGTTCATGCCTTTTATAACAGTTTCAAAATGTTTAGAATTTATTGAGGTGTATTTCTTTTCTTCGTACTTATCATTTCTATTTCGGATTATATGTGGAGTGTAATAAAAACCTCTATTAGCTATTATTGCCGTCATATTAGCCAGTTGAATGGGAGTAGTCAAGATTTCTCCTTGACCTATGGCATTTGAAACATTAAAAAGAGCAGTCCATTTGTTATTCCCAAAACTTTTGTTGTAAAAATTAGCACTTGGAATAAAACCTTTTCTGCCCGTTGGCAAATCATTATTTAAATAAGACCCCAAGTTAAAACTATTGACGTGATTTTTCCATATTTCATAACCTTTTTCTGCAGATAAATATTTATGTATAGTTTCTATATATACGTTTAAGAAATAGTTATTGCAAGAGGTGTAAATGGCTTTATTTAAATCTACATATTGATAATAATTTCCACAATGACATTGTATGTGTAGATTTTTGTATCTAAATCCATTATTGCATTTGTACATTGAGTTTTCTGTTATGATTCCCTCTTGCAGACCTATGAGTGCTGTCACTATTTTAAATGTAGATCCTGGAGGGTATTCTGCCAATACGCTTTTGTCAAATAAGGGTTTTAATATGACATCCTTTTCTAAGTTACTGTAATTGTAGTTTCTATTATTCCCCACCAATAAATTTGGATCGTATGAAGGTGATGATACCAACGATAGTATTTCTCCTGTACTAGGTTCTATAGCTACTATACTTCCTTTTTTATTCGTCATTAAGAGTTCTCCATATTTTTGGAGTTCTATATCTAAAGTAGATGTTAGCTCTTTGCCATGCACAGGTGATATGTCAAAAGATCCATTTTCATATTTACGAAGAATTCTATCGAATTTATCTACTACTATATACTTAAGACCTCTTTTGCCTCTCAGTTGTTCTTCATATGATTTTTCTATTCCAGTTTTACCTATTATATCTCCACTTTCGTAATAAGTGTTTTTTTTGATGAAATTTTGAGATACTTCTCCTGTAAACCCTAACACATTAGGAGCTGCTTTGATGGGGTAGAAGCGTATAAATTTTTTTTCTAGAGAAAAGCCTTTGAAGTGAAACAATAATTCTCTTAGATAACTCGCTTTTTCATTGTCGATATGCTTTTTAAATACTGAAGGCTTATAACTGGAATAACTCTTAATATTCTTTATTTTTTTTATGAAATAATCTTTGTCGATATCTAAAATTTTACATAGGAGAGTAGTGTCTATATTTTTCATCTTATTTGGAATCACCATCAAATCGTATATAAACTGATTGCTCACTATGAGTTTTTGGTTCCTGTCGTATATATATCCTCTACTGGGATAATCCTGTACTTTTTTTAGATATATTTCTTTTGAAAGAGGTTTGAGTTTATCATCTATGATTTGAATGAAAAATAATCTAGATAGTATGATCAAGCATGTAATAGAAAAAAATGATATTACAATTTTATCTTTCAATTATATTCCTTTTAGTGTTGACTTTTCTAGTCAGAGATATAAATAAAATTAACAATAATGAGTTTAAAAAAGCTGAAACAACAGATGTATAGATTATGAATGATAAAGAATCAAATTCATTTGATTTCAAATAGGTTATTACAAAACAGTGAACTAATGACAAGATGAAAACAAATATATACATCTTGTAAAAAATCATACTAAAGAAATTATCGTGTTCTACTTCACTTGAACTCAAAAAATATTTGTACAGACCTTTTTTAACTAGTATAAGTGTAATGCATGCTAAGGAGTGTATCCCGCCTGTGTCTTGAATATTATCTATCATCTGTCCTATTACAAAAGATAGGATTAATTGTAAAGTAAAAGATATCCTAAGGGGATAGATTATTGAGTATATATATATAAATGGCACAGTGTAAATCAATACAGAATCTGTCTTTAATAAGACAACTTGCACTATTATTAGAAAAATAAATGACAATAAATATTTCAAAATCCTATTCATAATACTATAGATTCTTAAAATTCTCTCAACTGATAGAATATCGTCGACAAAGGGTTAAAGCTTTAATTTTTCTATTTCTTCTTTTAAATTATTTTTTATTACGTACACGTATTTTATTCTTCTAAAATCGTTTGATAGGGATATTTGTATCTCATACAGACCTGTTTTTTTATTCAGAGAATAATCCATAATTATACCTATAGGAATGTTCTTTGGAAAAATAAAAGAAAATCCATTAGTAGATATTGTATCTCCTATGTTTACAGATGCTTCTTTAGGAATATCATCAATTTGAGCTGTTTTATAATCATTGCCATTCCATGTGGTGATTCCAAAAAAATTATTACTACTTACTCCAGAGCTTATTTTTATATCTCTATTGAGAATAGACATAACTCTAGAATAATTCTTAGAAACAGCATTTATTATCCCAACTACTCCTTCTTGGGTGACTACTCCCATATACGGCTTTATACCATCTACATATCCTTTGTTTAGTACTAAGTAGTTGTTGTTGTTTTTATAAGTATTACTTATAATTTCCGCTCCGATATAATTGTATTGGCATTCTCGTTGATCTGTAGTATATTCCCGATGATGTATTTTTGATTTCAGATTAGAATTTTCTTCTAAAAGAAGTGTGTTATACTCGCTAGAATAATATATTTTTTTCAACGAGAAAAAAATATCCTTAATATAATTTCCAATATTATCTAAGCTGTTTCTAGATTTGGATATAGTGTATTGCTTTTTTACATCTATTAGATAAATAGATATGCACAGTAGAAATACAAAAAGTATGTAAAAAATATTTCTAAATAAAAAAGATATAATACTTCGCATTTATATGCAGATATAAACTTTCAATATTTTTATCTAGATGACCTTTTAATATTTTCATTTGACTAATGTCCAATTTATACGGAGATGTAAAATAATTCCTTAAGAAGAATTAAGACATTATAAACTTTAGTTTATCTATATTTTTTAAGGCTATTCCAGTTCCTCTAACAACCGTTCTCAAAGGATCTTCTGCTATGTGAACATCTAAACCAGTTTTTCTGACTATACGTTTGTCTAGTCCTCTCAAAAGAGCACCTCCTCCAGCTAAGTGTATGCCAGATAAATATATATCAGCAGATAGTTCAGGCGGAGTATTTGCAAGAGCGTCCATTATGGCATCTTCTATACGAAGAAGAGATTTTTCTAATGCGGTAACGGTCTCCTTATATGAGACGCATTTCTCTTTAGGTTTTCCAGTTATTAAGTCCCTTCCATATATATTCATGTCTTCTGGAGGATTATCTAAGTCCATTATGGCAGATCCCACAGTTTTTTTTATCCGTTCGGCAGTTCCCTCACCTACATATAAATTATGTATTTCTCTCATATAGTAGGCTATATCACCATTGAATATATCCCCAGCTATTTTTATAGACCTATTACAGACTATTCCTCCAAGAGCTATAATCGCTATTTCAGTGGTTCCTCCTCCAATGTCTATTACCATATTGCCCTTAGCCTCTTGTACGTCTATACCTACACCTATAGCCGCCGCCATAGGCTCATATATCAAATGTACTTGTTTTGCATTTACGTGCTCAGCTGAATCTCTTACAGCCCTTTTTTCTACCTCTGTAATCCCCGAAGGGATACAAATTAACATTCTTAAACTAGGAGGAAAAAATCTCTTTTTAAGGCCAGGAATTTGTCTTATCATTTCCCTTATCATAAACTCTGAAGCATTGAAATCAGCTATGACACCGTCTTTTAGAGGTCTTATGGTAGCTATGTTTTCATGAGTTTTCCCTTGCATTATATTAGCTTCTTCTCCTATTGCGATAACCTCATTAGTAGTTTTGTCTATAGCTACTATTGAGGGAGTGTCCAGCACTATTTTATCTTTATGAATTATAAGAGTATTAGCAGTGCCTAAATCTATGGCTATATCCTCTAATAAAAAGTTGAAAAGATTCATTTTTATATAATATTACATTTTCAGTGTTTAAAATGTCTTAATCCTGTAAAGACCATCGCCATATCATTTTTATTACAAAAGTCTATAGAGAGATTATCTCTTATGCTGCCTCCTGGTTGTATTATGGCACCGATACCAGATTCTTTAGCTATTTCCACACAATCTGGAAATGGAAAAAAAGCATCAGATGCCATTACAGCTCCATTTATATCTAATTTAAAATTATGAGCTTTTTCTATAGCTTGTTTTAAAGCATCTACCCTAGAGGTCTGACCAATGCCAGATGCCAATAATTTATTATCCTTAACTATAACTATAGCATTAGACTTCATGTGCTTACAAGCCTTAGAAGCGAATATCAAATCATCTAACTCTCCTTTTGAAGGTTCTTTTAAAGTTACACACTTTATTTTTTCTATATCATCTGTAATGTAGTCTACCTCTTGTTCTAAGACACCGTTTAATATGCTTCTAAATTGTTTTTTTGGAAGATGATCTACATCTAACATTCTTATCAAGATTAAATTCTTTTTAGATTTTAATATCTCCAAACTTTCAGAATCAAAATGAGGAGCTATGAGAATTTCACAGAAAATATTGACAATCTCTTTTGCAGTTTCTACATCTACAGAGGTATTTGATATTAAAACCCCACCAAAAGCAGATACTGGATCACTAGACAAAGCATTTATATAAGCTTCTTTTAAAGATTGTCTCGTAGCGATTCCACAAGCATTGTTGTGTTTTATTATAATGAACGTAGGAGGTTGATTTCTAAACTCTGAAATAATACTTACAGCGGAATCTAAATCCAATAGATTGTTATAAGATAGTTCTTTGCCTTGTAATTTTTCAATCACTTTGTTTAGATCTCCAAAAAACATACCCTTTTGGTGTGGATTTTCACCGTATTTTAAAGTATTATATTTTGTTTCGCTCTTTTTGAATGCTGATATCTCAGCTGTTCTATTGAAAAAATTAAATATTGCAGTATCGTAATGAGAAGTTATTTGAAAGGCTTTTGCAGCGAATATCTGTCTGTCTTCTAAAGAAGATAGGCCCTTATTTTCTTCCATAATATTTAAGAATTCAGCGTATTGGTCTTTGGAGGGAACTACTAATACATCTTCAAAATTTTTGGCTGCAGCTCTAATGAGAGACACTCCTCCTATATCTATATTCTCTATTATATCTTGATTATTTGCACCACAAGCCAATGTTTTTTCGAAAGGATATAAGTCTACTAGTAGTATATCGATCTCTGGAATTTTAAAATTATCTACATCTTTTAGATCTTCTTCTTCGTGCCTTCTGTGTAATATTCCCCCAAAAATTTTAGGGTGTAAGGTTTTTACTCTTCCCCCAAAAATAGAAGGATAAGAAGTCAACTCTTCTACTGGGATTGTATTTATACCTTGTTGTCTTATAAAGACTTCGGTTCCTCCTGTAGAATAAATAATAACACCTAGTTCATCTAATTTTTTTATTACAGGTATTAGGCCCTCTTTGTCAAATACAGAAACTAGAGCACTCTTAGCTTTTTTCATTTATATGCAGATATAAAAAGGTTAATTAGATTAGGTTTTGTCTATGACAAATACTTCCTCAGATTTTTGTTTGTTTAACAACAAAGTTTTTCTGTGTTTACCCAGCACAATATTAACTATATTTTGTTGTTTGTCTAGAAAGTTATTTAGAATACTTTGATGCACCTTAATTCGATCTATTTCTTCTAAAAACACTTCATTTACTGCAATATAACATGTGGTGGTTTCTGTTGTAGTTTCCCTCCCTATGTATTCAGATTCTTTTTTTTTGTCATTTATACCTATAGAGAAGCATGAATTTAAATATGTTGTGAATATTTCTTTTTCATTTTTTTGGCCTATCCCTAGGTTCAATCTAATATCTTCAGATGGAAAATACGCGTTCAAGGAATTTTCTAAATCGTCGGTAAAGACCTTTATAGAAACTTCTAAATATTTCAAGTCACTATCGTAATTTATGTCTGTTATGCTGACATAAAATTTGTGTTTGTAAAAACCCAAGCAAAACAAACATGACAATAGTATTATTGCCGATTTTAATTTTGTATTCATTATAAAAAACTGTCTATTGCCAATTCGTAAGATTTTAATCCAAATCCAGATATAGTACCTTTGCAAACTCCTGATAAATAAGATTTTTTTCTAAAATCTTCTCTGTTGTATACATTGGAAATATGCACTTCTACCACCAGAGTATTTATAGCTTTTATGGCATCAGATATAGCTATAGACGTATGTGTATAGGCCCCAGCATTGAGTATGATCCCGTCTTTAGAAAATCCTACTTTATGGATTTTATCTATTATTTCACCCTCGCTATTAGATTGAAAATAATCGATATCTACATTGGTGTATTTATTTCTTAACCTCTCTAGAAAATTATCGAAGTCTTCTGCGCCGTATATTTCGGGCTCCCTCTTACCCAAGAGATTTAAATTAGGACCGTTTATTATAGATATATTCATTCACCTTGTGAATAAAAAAATGGAAATATATATTTTTGGCAAAATAAGTAATTTAAAATGAAGTGGAAAACTATATTGATAGATTATAAATTATTTCTAGAATTGGAAAAAGGATTGTCTAAAAACACTGTGATCTCTTATATAAGTGATATAAAAAAGTTATCTAATTATATGATAGAAGACTTAGAAATACAAGATATAAGAGAAGTTTGTCGTGAAGATTTACAGTTATTTATAGAGCAGATGGTTTCAGATATAGGTTTGAATCCTAGAACTCAAGCTAGAATAATTTCCAGTATAAAAAGTTTTTTCAACTACGTGCTCTATGAAGGGCATTTAGAAACATCCCCTGCAGAATTATTGGAAACTCCAAAAATAAGTAGAACTCTGCCTAGTGTTCTAAGTGGAGAGGAAATAGATATACTTATAAACAATATAGAAATGACTGATGAGGGATATAGAAACAAAGCCATTTTAGAAACACTTTACGGATGTGGTCTCAGAGTTTCGGAATTGACAGAATTGAAAATATCAGATCTATTTATGGAAGAAGAGTTTTTGAAGATAGTAGGCAAGGGCAATAAACATAGGTTTGTGCCTGTAAATAGGCATGTGATAAAACTTATAAATATTTACTTAAACGATATCAGAGTCCATATAAGACCTAAAAAAGGAGATGAAGATATTTTATTTTTAAATAGAAGAGGAGGGAGGTTGAGCAGGGTCATGATTTTCAATATCATAAAGGACTTGGCGCAAAAATCCAACATAAAAAAAAATATAGGCCCACATACTTTTAGACATTCCTTTGCTACGGCTCTTTTAAATGGAGGAGCCGATATTAGCTCGATACAACAGATGTTAGGACATGAAAACATCACCACAACGGAAATATATATGCATCTAAATCGAGAAAAACTAAAAAAAACTATAGAGAAATATCACCCTCGTTCCAAACGATTTCTTTGATTTTCTAGGAGGTTAATATTTCTTCTATCTTTTCTAAGGTATTTCTAAAATGAGAATCTGTATCTTTTAAATTATTTACAGTCTTGAACGAATGGACCACAGTGGTGTGATTCCTATTCCCTACTTTTTCACCAATTGTGTGAAGAGATTGCTGAGTGTATTTTTTACATAAATACATAGATATCTGTCGACCTTGTACTATTTCTCGTCGTCTAGATTTAGATTTTATATCATCTATAGATATTCCTAAATGATTAGAAACAGTGTTTAGTATATGAACTATGGTGATTTTTTCGGAGTTGTTATTTATAAATGCAGATGTTATTTCTTTTGCTAAAGCAATACTTATCTCTTGTTTGTGTATTAGGGATTGTGCTATCAATGAGGTTAAAACACCTTCTATATCCCTTATATTTGTAGTAATTCTATGAGCTATGTATTCTATTACTTTATCTGATATAGACAACCCATCTCTATGAGCTTTGTTGTTCAAAATATTTATTCGTGTATTTATTCCTGGCTTTGTGATATTTATCAAAGCTCCCCATTGAAATCTAGATAAAAGTCTGCTTTCCACATCTTTTATATCAGAGGGTCGTCTGTCTGAAGCTAATATAATCTGCTTTTTCATCTGGTGAAGGTGATTGAATATTCCAAAAAATACTTCTACAGTTTTTGTTTTTCCCGAAAAAAATTGAATATCATCTACTATTAGAACATCTATCATCTGGTAGAAATAAATAAAGTTATTCACATCGTTATTTCTTATGGCTGAATCTATGTACTGGCGGGTGAATTGTTCTGCCGAGATGTAAAGTACGTTTTTTTCTGGGTTATTCTTCTTTACTTCAAGACCAATTGCATTTACTAGATGGGTTTTGCCCATGCCAACCCCGCCGTATATAAACAAAGGATTAAAAGGGTTATTCCCAGGTCTTTTAGACACAGTAATGCCAGCCATTCTAGCAGTAGAGTTGCATTCTCCTTCTACGAAATTATCAAACGTATAATTATCGTTCAATTGGGAATTTATAACTATTCTCTCTCTACCCTCTATAGGGTTAAAAGGGTCTTTCAGACTATTTTTAGTGTCGGTTTTTGTTTGATATCTATTGAGATTGTAAATCTCTAGAATATTAGGATTATCATAGATATCAGATTCTTCAGCTATATTATAACGTAAACTAGCCCCTGGGCCTAATTCTCTAGTTATAGCAGACTTTAATAATTTTATATAGTGTTCTTCTAACCATTCATAAAAAAACTTGCTAGGAACCTGTATTACCAGTACGTTATCGTACATGTCTATGGCTTTTATAGGCTTAAACCACGTCTCAAAACTCTGTTGAGATTGTAAGTTATCTCTTATAAAGGATAAACAGTTATTCCATATTGTTTCTTTGGTAATATCTTCTTTTTTTTTACCCAT